>DATNBJ010000234.1:0-13864 GCA_035572055.1 Thermoleophilaceae bacterium
CTCGGGCCTCTCCGGCTGGCCCACGATCCCGCAGCTCTTCATCGACGGCAAGCTCGTCGGCGGCTGCGACATCGTGCTCGAGATGTACGAGACCGGCGAGCTGGCGCAGACCCTTGGCGTCGAGCAGCCGGAGGAGCAGCCGACTGCTCCCGAGGCCGCGGCCCCGGAGTCGGCGCCGCTCGGTCTCGAGAACCGCCTGGGCTAGTCCCCGCGCTGCAATACCGCACCCAACAGGGTGAAAACGCAACCCGAGCGGGTTCGCTCTGTTATCAACTCGTAGGTGCGCCGACTCCCAGTCATCGCGGCGCTGCTGGTTCTGGCCGCAGCCGTCCCCACCACCGCCGAGGCCCGTGGCAGGCCAGCCAAGAAGCCCGTGATCACCTCGGTGCGCTGCTGGCCCGTGCAGGTGTGCGGCACCAATCCGAGAGTCGTCGCGCCCGGGGGCCGGTTGCGGATCAAGGGGAAGAACCTCCAGAAGCGGGGCATGGTCGTGCTGTTCCCCGGCAAGGCGAAGGCCGCCAAGGGCGGCAAGCGGGCGCCGCTGACCGCGAAGCTCCGGCGCAAGCTCCCCGCCGGCTGGGTGGCCACGGTGCCGAAGACCGCCCGCTCCGGCCGGATCCGGATCATGATCGCCAAGACCGGCGCTCGCTCGAACGTCTACGGGCCGATCTCGATCCGCCTGCCCGTGAAGCTGCCCAACATCCACGGCAGCGGCACCGCGTTCGACGGCACGGGGATGTGGATCTGGTACGTGAGCAAGTCGGACGGCGGCAACGTGGCGGCGATCGTCGCGCGCGCTCAGCAGTACGGGGTCAAGACCCTCTTCATCAAGAGCTCGGACGGCACCAACTGGTGGGACCAGTTCTCCCCCACGCTGATCGCGCAGCTCAAGTCCGCCGGCCTGCACGTGTGCGCCTGGCAGTTCGTCTACGGCACGCACCCCGACGTGGAGGCCCAGCTCGGCGCGCAGGCCGCGCAGACCGGCGCCGACTGCCTGGCGATCGACGCGGAGGGCCAGTACGAGGGCCTCTACGCGCAGGCCCAGACCTACATCACCGACCTGCGTGCCGTGGTCGGTCCCGACTACCCGGTTTCGCTCGCCAGCTTCCCTTACGTGGACTATCACCCGGGCCTGCCCTACTCCGTCTTTCTCGGGCCGGGTGGCGCGCAGTTCAACGCGCCACAGGTCTACTGGAAGACGATCGGCACGAGCGTGGACACCGCGATGGCGCACACCTACCAGTGGAACCTCCCCTACGAGCGGCGGATCGTGCCGCTCGGGCAGCTCTACAACGCCCCGCCGCCCGCCGACGTGCAGCGCTTCCGCGCCCTGGCGACCGGATACGGCTCGGCGGGCACGAGCTGGTGGTCGTGGCAGTCGGCCGGCCAGAGCGGCTGGACGGCGATCGCGCCGCCCGATCCGGCTCCGGTGGCGGTCGCTCCGCCCGTCTATCCCCTGCTGAAGTCCGGCTCGAAGGGCGACCTGGTGGTGTGGGCGCAGGAGCACCTCATGACGGCCGGCCAGCCGGTGACGGCCAACGGCAAGTTCGACACCCAGACGGTGCAGGCGGTGTCGGCCTTCCAAGCGGCACACGGCATCCCGGTGACGGGCCAGCTCGACCAGGGCACCTGGAACGAGCTGCTCAAGCTCGAGCCCACCGCCGTCTCCTGGACCACGAGCGCCCGTGCGTCGAGCCGCGACCGCCGGAACGGCCCGAGCTCGGCTCACCTGCGGGCCAAGGGCTACGAGATCCCCAGGGAGCTCGGCGCGCGCTAGCGGCGCCCGTCGCGCCCGCCCGGCGAGCGCTTCGCCAGCTCTGATGCGGCAAGGCGCGCGTAGTGCGCGCTCTGATGCGCGTACTGGCGAGCCTGCTGCTTGTAGCGCTCCTTCTCCCGCGGACTGAGCCGGTCCCAGCGGCGGTACGCCGCGAGCGCCAGCGGATAGATCATCTTCGCCATGCGGACGGCACGGCGGGCGTTGCCGGCGGGGCCCATCAGCCGGCTTCCCGGAGCCGTTCGGTGGAGGGTGACTCGAGCGCCTGCACGTGATCGATGTACTCGCAGATGCGCTTGGAGTCGTGGACCACCTGGTCGCCATGGACGAGCACCGGCACCCAGCGCTGGCCGGTGAGCTCCTCGACCTCGGGACGGTCGCGTTTCAGATAGGGCACACGCACCTCATCGAAGTCGATACCCGCGCGGCGCAACTTTCTCGCCACTTTTCCGCAGGCGCAGAGCAGGTCCGTCGGCGTCTTGCAGCGGTAGAGCGTGGCCACGTACCGAGCTTACCGAGAGCAACTGGTCGCGCCCAGGTCTCAACGCGGGCGTAACCGGCCCACCAGCCCGGCCGCGCCCTCGATGGTCGAGAGCGCCCGTGCGGCCACCTTGTACTGGAGCGGCTGGGAGCGCCTGCCCCTGGCCATCGTGTCGCCCTCGCGCTCGAGGTACCAGCCCACGGTCGCCTCGATCGTGTCCTCGTGCGGCGAGGTGCTCCAGCCGAGCTCGCGCTTCGCCTTGGTGTTGCGGTAGGTCCACCACTGGCTCGCTGACCGCACCTCCACGCTGCTCACCGGCGGGTGGCCCGGGCCGTGCTGGAGCACGTCGGCCATCCGGGTGGCGAACTGCGGGGACAGCTTGAGCGGCGGCGGCTCGAAGCCGCTGACGCGCGCCAGGTCGGCGAACAGGCGGTCCCAGGTGTAGTTCCGGTTGCCGAGGATGTAGCGCTCGCCGACCTCGCCCTTCTGGTCGGCCAGCAGGTGGCCGGCGGCCACGTCCTCGACGTCCACCACGTTCAGGGCGCCGTCCGTGTAGACGGGGATCTGGCCCATCAGGAAGCGCCGCACGATGCTCGTCGACCCGCCGTGGTGATCGCCGCGGCCGAAGACGAAGGTCGGGTTCACACACACGAGCGGGAGGCCGTGGGCGGCGAGCCGCAGCGCCTCCACCTCCGCCTCGTGCTTCGAGTTCACGTAGGGGATCGCGAGGCCGCCCGCGGTGAACACCTGCGACTCGTCCGCCGTGCCGCCGGGCGACGCGGGGCCGATCGCGGCGACGCTCGAGGTGTAGACCACGCGCTCCACCTCGGCCCTGAGGCATTCCTCGAGCAGCGTGCGCGTGCCCACCGTGTTGATCTCGAACACGCGCTCGTCGTCACGCGCGCGAAGCGAGGTGAGGCCGGCGCAGTGGAACACCCGGTCCACGCCCGACAGCGCGCGCCTGATCGAGCGCCGGTCGAGGATGTCGCACTTCACCGGCTCGTGGTCGAGCTCGTGGATCCCGTCCGTGATCGAGTCCTCGCGGACCACGAGGCGCAGCTCGTCGCCGCGGCGGGCCAGCGCCCGGGCCACGGCGGAGCCGATGAACCCAGTTGCGCCGGTGACCAGGGTCTTGGCTATAGCGCCTGAGATTCGGACAGGAGCTGGCAGCCTGTGCAGCGGATGGCGGTGGGGATCGCCCTCAGCCGGGCGGCGGGAATCGCCCCGCCGCAATCGATGCAGATGAGGGCCGGTGACTGCTCGGCAGGAGCCGGAGGAGGCTCCTCGACCGCCTGCGCCGGGGACGCATCGAGGGCCTGATATCGCAAAGCGACGCGCGTTCTCCGCATTTCCGCCGAGCGCTCTTGGAGCAAAGACTCCACCAGGTCCCTATCGCGTCCCAACAAGAGTCCCTCCTTTGGACGACCGCCCCAGCCGCGGCCCGTCGTGGGCGCGGCACTCATCTGTAGGCTGCGCGCGCCATGACGCGCGTCTCCGTGGTTGCGGACACTACCGGCTATCTCCCCCAAGAGCTAGCGCAGGCAAACCAGATCGAGCTGGTCTCCCTGTATGTGAACTTCGGGGGCGAGCGGACGGTGCGCGAGGGGGACATCACCGACTACGACGCCTTCTACGAGGAGCTGCGTCACGCCGATCCGCTGCCCACCACCTCGCAGCCGGCGGTGGGCGACTTCCTCGCGGTCTACGAGCCGCTGATCGAGAAGGGTCACGACATCGTCTCGGTGCACATCTCCGGCGGCCTGTCGGGCACCTGCGAAGCGGCGCGCCAGGCGGTGGAGGCGCTCGAGCGCGAGGGCCGGGGCGAGGGACGCATCCGCGTGTTCGATTCCACCACGGGCGCGGGGGGCACCGGCCTCGCAGCGCTTGCCGCGGCCCGCGCGGCCCAGCGCGGTGAGGACCTCGACGGCGTCGAGCGCGCGGCGCGCGAGTGCCGGGAGGCGCTCAAGATCTGGTTCACCATCGACACGCTCGAGTACCTGCGCCGCGGCGGGCGAATCGGCGCGGCGAGCGCGTGGATCGGCTCGACGCTGAAGATCAAGCCGATCCTCAGCGTGGAGAACGAGATGACGCCGATCGAGCGCGTGCGGACGAGCGGCAAGGCGTTCGACCGGATGGTCGACCTGGCCCGCAGCCGGCACGCCGACGGCGCCGACGCCTGGGTCGTTCAGCACATCCAGGCGCCCGAGCGGGCCGCGCGGCTGGCCGACATCTGCCGCGAGATCTTCGGGAACGAGCCCGTGTGGGTGGGCGAGGTCGGCCCGGTGCTGGGCGTGCACACCGGCCCCGGGCTGCTGGGCGTCGGCGGGATTCCGCTCTCGCTCCTGGAGTAGGGTCAGCCGGCCTCGGGGGCCACGTCCGGCGGGGGGCGTTCGGCGTCCGCCCCGGTGACCGCGATGGCGCTGCGGCGGTTGCGCCACAGGTCCTTCACCACGATCTGGATCCCGGCGGCCACCGGGATGGCGAGCAGCGCGCCGAGCACGCCGAGCTGGGAGCCGCCGATCAGCACCGCCACGAGGACGATCAGCGGGTGCACCGACACCGTCCGGCGGTAGATGACCGGCTGGAGCAGGTTGTTCTCCACCTGCTGGTAGACGATGAAGTAGATCGCCCACACGATCAGGTCGCCCGGGAAGCCGGAGATCGCCGCGACGATGCCGATCAGCACGCCGCCGATCGTCGCGCCCACGAGCGGAATCAGGTCGAGGAACGCCATCAGGACCGCGAGCGGAACGGCGAACGGCACGTCGAGAATCGTCAGCACCACATAGGTACCCGTGCCGGCGAGCACGGAGATGATCAGGTTGCCCACGACGTATCCCGACACCGCGCCGTATACGTCGTCGAGCACCGCCCGGACGCGCTCGCCGCGCCCGGGCGGCTGTTGTCGTAGTCCCCAGGCGATCATCCGCTGCCCGTCTCTGAGGAAGAAGAAGGTGAGGGTCAGCACCGTGATGAGCTGCACGGCGGCCGAGAACACGCCGACGGTGACCGAGGTGAGGGCGCCGGTGACGTCGCCGAGGCGGTTCGGCAGCTTCTTCGCCTCCTGGTCGAGCTTGTCGGTGACGTGGTACTTGTCGTCGTACTTGCGCAGCGTCTTGCTGTTGCGGATGTCCTGCACGTAGCCGGGCACCGCGTCCACGAGCTTGTTCACGCCGTTCACGATCGGCGGCACGATGAGCAGGCCGAGGCCGAAGATCCCGCCGAGGATCGAGAGGTAGGTGAGCAGGATCGCCAGGCTGCGCGGGACGTGCGCGCGCTTCTGGAAGAAGTCCACCGCCGGCCCGAGCGCCACCGCCAGAAAGATCGCGATGAACACCAGCTTCACGATCGAGCGGACCTGATAGACGACGTACAGCGCCCCGAGGATCGCCACGGCGACCAGGATCACCTTGGCGATCGAGCGCGTGCTGAGCACGGGATCGCAGGCTAGAGGCCGCTTCGGACGCGGCCGGGCGCTTAGCGCCTACGCCGGAACAGCGAGAAGGTGGCGGCCACGCCACCGCCGATGAGGAATCCGGCCGCGGCGGCCGCAACGACCGCCGTGCGCTGGTTCTCGGCGAGCTGGCGCCGCCAGTTGGTGAGCTCGCGGACCTTGCTCTGGAGGTCGTTCAGCGAGTAGGTGAGCTCGCCGCGCGTGGCCTCCACGGAGCGCTTGATCTCCGCGGGCGTGCGTGCGCCGCCCATCAGCCGCGCACCTCCTCGAGCACCTCGCGGGTCTTCTTCGCCTCTTCGATCGCGAGCTCGGGAGTGGGCGGCGCGCCGCGGCGCAGCAGGTTGACGGCGACGCCGAGCACGATCGCGCCGAGCAGCGCCAGGCCGCCGGTGACCATCGCGTAGCCGATCCAGACCCCGCTCGGGTTCACGTTGAGCACGTCGTCGAGGAAGAGCGCGAGCGAGTGCAGGAAGTAGATGAGCATGAAGACGAGGAAGATGGCGCCGATGATCGCCAGCACCGCGCCCTTGGCTATGCGCGTGACCTTCTGGGTGATCTCGGCCTTCGCGAGCTCGACCTCCTCGCGGACGAGGAGCGACGCCTTCTCCGTGACCTCGTTGACGATCTCGCCGAGTGACTTCTCGGCGCTGCCCGGCGGTGTGGAGCCGTTGCCTGCGGCCATCAGTCCCCTCCTCCCAGCCTCTTCAGCAGCTTGGCGAGCACGAAGCCGCCGACGAACGCGCCCCCGATGAAGACCTCGGGACCGGGGCCGCCGCTCTCGCCTGCCGCCTGTGCCTCCAACGGCGAACGCGGCTCGGGCTGCGGAACGTCGGCCTCCACGGCCGCCATGTCCTGCGTGCTTTGCGTGCTCGCGTCGTCGCTCATGGTTATTCCGGCGGGTCCTCCCCTGTTACCCGGACCCAGATTGCTTCAGCAATTCGATTCGCCACGATCGTGCTGAGCGCGCCAACTCCGGCGAGCAGCCCACTCCACGCGAGGCGCTTGACCATGTCGTTGCTCATAGAGCCTCGGCAGTCTAGCCAGACAGCGCCGAGGCACTGGTTGGCTCCGCCTCGAGGCCGCCGCAGATGGCCTCGACGACCAGGACCTTCGCCCGCTCGTAGTCCTCGTCGGCCTGCGGGAGCACCGCGAAGATCCACGCCGAGAGGAGCTGCTCGATCGCCCCGTAGAAGCACATCGCGCCGAACTCCGCCGAGATGTCGGACTTGAACGAGCCGTCGGCGCGGGCCTGCTCGATGATGCCGGCGATCAGGCCGTAGGCCTCCTCGATCTTCGGCAGGTGGTGGCGGCCGAAGGTGTTCGCCGCGCGCGTGACCTCCACGATGATCACCTTCATCAGGTCCGGCTCGTGGCGGTAGGAGTCGATGATGAACCCGCCCACCTGGTAGAGCTTCTCGCGCGCGGTCTGCTCGCGCTTGTCGATCTCGACGATCGCGTCGAGCATGAGCTGCCAGCGCTCGGTGAAGAGGGTGTTGAGGATCTCCTCCTTCGAGCGGAAGTAGTGGTAGACGAGGCCGTAGGCGACGCCCGCCTCGTCGGCCACGTCGGACACCCGGCAGCTGTGGAAGCCGCGGCGGGCGAACACGTGGATGGCGGCGTCGAGGATCACGCGCCGCTTGTCCACGGCGCGCGAGTTGCGCGACGCCGCCATCAGGCAGTGACCTCCTGCGGCCAGGCGTAGGCGGTGGGGATCCGGTTCGCCAGGCTCGGGAGCTGCTCGCGGATCTCCTCCTGGCGCGACAGATCGAGGTCGGCCGCGATGAAGGTCTCCTCGTCCGGCGCCTTGGCCAGCACCTCGCCCCAGGGGTCGACGATGATCGAGCCTCCGAAGCTGTCGTGATCGCCTGGCGAGCGCCCGATCTGGTCCGCGGCCACCACGAACGCCTGGTTCTCGATCGCGCGGGCGCGGATCAGGATCTCCCAGTGCGCCTGGCCGGTGATCTTCGTGAACGCTGCCGGCAGCGCGATGATGCGCGCGCCCTTCACCGCGAGGATCCGGTAGAGCTCTGGGAAGCGCAGGTCGTAGCAGACGGTCAGCCCGAGCGGGGTGTGTCCGACCGTCTCCGACAGGACGATGTCCTCGCCCGCCTCCTCGGACTCCGACTCGCGGTACTCCTGCCCGGCGACCACGACATCGAACATGTGGATCTTGCGGTAGACGCCCTTGATCTCACCGTCGGGACCGACGTGCACGGACGTGTTCGAGAGCTTGTCCCGCCCCTCGCGCAGCTCGGGGATCGAGCCGGCCACGAGGTCGATGCCGAGCTCGCGCGCGGTCGCGCGCGCCCAGTCGATCGTGCGCCCGCCCTCGATCGGCTCCGCGCCCTGGCGATAGTGGTCGTGGGTGCCCAGGACGTTGAACTTCTCGGGCAGAACGACCAGCTCCGCGCCGTCCGCCGCGGCCGCGCGCGTCAGGCGGTCGGCGGTCTCGAGGTTGCGGTCCTTGTCTTCTGTGGAGTTGAGCTGTACAGCAGCGGCCCGCATCGCTGTCCCCTCCCTCTGAGCGGATTGACTGACGAGTCAATCCAAAGCTTAGCCCGGCCCCCGCGATCCACGCGTCGGCAGACCCCGTACCTTAGAACGCTGTGGTGACGACCAACACGTTCGCGGGCGCGCGCATCGACCGTGCGGGCCAGCGCCGGACGGACCCAGATTGGCTGCGCGAGCGGCTCGCGGACCCCAGCTCGCGCGCGGTGCTCGTGGGGGCGCAGGGCGTGCTCGTGGATGCGTCGTCGGAGCCGCCGCGGCCGCTGCTCGTTCCGCTCTCGGCTGTGTCGGTCGACGACCCTGTCCTGCTCGGCGTGGACGACGCGGGCGCGCTGTTCGCGGTTCGCTTCGACGGCGCGTTCGACGGCGCCGTTCCGATGGAGCTGCGCGAGGCGGGCGCGCGCATGTCGCAGCGGGACGGCGGGCTCGTGGCGTACGCCGCGGCGATCACGACCTGGCACGTCACGCATCCGCACTGCTCGCGCTGCGGCGCGCTGAGCGAGGTCGGCGAGGCCGGGCACGTGCGCGTGTGCCCGGTGTGCCGTGCGCTGCACCACCCGCGCACGGATCCCGTCGTGATCATGCTCGTGCACGACGGCGATAGGGCCCTTCTGGGTCGCCAGCCCTCGTGGCCGCCGGGTCGCTATTCCGCCTTGGCGGGCTTCGTCGAGCCGGGCGAGTCGCTCGAGGAGGCCGTCGAGCGCGAGGTGCTGGAGGAGACGGGCGTCCAGGTGCGCGACGTTCTGTATCGCTCGTCGCAGCCGTGGCCGTTCCCAATGTCGCTGATGCTCGGCTTCCACGCCTCGTATGCGGGCGGCGACCCGGTGGTCGGCGACGGCGAGCTCGACGACGTGCGCTGGTTCGCGCGCGAGGAGCTGACGTCGATCGTGCGCGGCGAGACCGACTTCCACCTGCCGCCGCCGCTGGCCATCGCCCGGCAGCTCCTCGATGAGTGGCTCGGCGCCTGACCGGCGCCCGTTTGCTCAGGATTCGATTTCCTAAGGGTCATGCGGGGGGAAGCGCCGGTCGTGTCGGTCGTGGTGCCGGCACGGAATGCCGAGGGGACGCTGGGGCGTGCGCTGGAGTCGCTCGCGGCGCAGACGCTCGGGTCGTTCGAGGCGATCGTGGTGGAGAACGGATCGTCCGACGCGACCCTCGCGGTCGCCTCCTCCTTCGCCGCCCGCGACCGGCGCGTGCGCGTGGAGACGACGGTCGCCCGGGGCGTGTCCGAGGCGCGCAACTTCGGTCTCGGCCTGGCTCGTGGCGAGTGGCTGCTGTTCCTCGACGCAGACGACACGCTGGACCCGCGCGCGCTCGAGCTGCTGCGGGAGACCGCTCAGGAGGTCGACGCCGCGGTGTCCGGCTGGGCCCGCGTGGCGTCCGACGGCACACGCTTCGACAGTCACGTGTGGAAGGAGGCCGACAGGGCCTTCGAGTCGCTTGCCGTGACCTGTGCCTTCGCCATCCACTGCTGCCTCGTTCGGCGCCAGCTCGTGGTCGCGGTGGACGGGTTCGACGAGTCGCTGAGCACCTGCGAGGACTGGGACCTGTGGCTACGGCTGGCGCGGGTCGGAGTTCGCTTCCGTGCGGTCGACCAGGTCCTCGCGCTCTACCACGCACATCCGCAGACGGCTTCGCTCGACGGGCGCCGGATGCTTGCCGACGGGCTCGAGGTGATCGGGCGGGCGCACACGCCCGATTCGCCCCTCGACCGCTCGCGCCTCGTGCCCACCCGGCTGGCGTGCGCCTGCTTCGCGGCCGGGCTCGAGCTCGGCGCGGGGCGCGACGCGAGCGGGCTCCTGGAGCTGCTCGGCGACGACCGCGATCCGTCGTTCGATCCCGCCGCCGTGGCTTGGTGCGTCTACGCGGCGGCCACGCTGCCGAGCTGCCGGTCGCCCCGTGAGTGGGACCGCGTGTGGCCGCTGGTGGAGCCGCGGGTCGACCGCTTCCTCTCGGCAATCGAGGAGCGCACGGCTCCGGGTCTGGCGCGGCGCGCGCGCCGCGAGCTCGAGACCGTGGTGCTTCGCGAGTCCGGGGCGGCGCTGACGATCGGCTCGCGACGCTCGCTCCGCGTGGAGCTGTCGCGGCCGATCGAGGATCTGGAGGCGACCGGTGTCGAGCGGGTCGTAATTCGGGCCGAGCTCGACGGGTCGCTGCTCGGTCAGATCGAGCTGCCGGTGTGCGACGGGTTCGTGCCCGCCTCGGTGCTGGCGGATGCGCTGGCCGCCGAGTTCTTCTGGCCGCTGCTCGGGCGCTACTTCGAGTTGCCGGAGGAGGAGCACGCCGAGGCCGGCTGGGAGCGCTTCCTGCGCGAGCTGTGGGGCGAGCGCGGCGAGCCGCGCCGGGTGGATGGCGACCGCGTGGACGTGGAGTGCTCCGAGCCGCTGCCGGATCTCGAGGTCGGATCGCGGACGCTGCGGGTGCGGGCCACCGTCGGCGGCGCGTTCGTGGGCCTGGTCGAGCTGGATGCGCCACGCGGCAGGCGCCTGCCCGCCGACGAGCTGCGCGAGGCGATCAGCACGCAGTGCGGACTGGAGCTGGCGGTCACCGCCGTCCGCGAAGCGCTGCTCGGGCGGCCGCTGCCGGTCGGGGTCCCACTGCGCGACCTCCTGCGGGCCGCGCGGGCCGTGCGTCCGCGTACCGAGCTATCCGAGAGCGCGCTGGTGCTGCCGCGCTGGCCGGGACCCGTGCGCGGCCCGGCATCGCGGCGTGCGGCGCTGCCCGTCGCGGCGGCCCGCGAGCTCGTGGCCGCCGGCCCGCCCGGGCTGGTGTTCGACGACCCTCCCTCGCGGGTGCTGTACGAGCCGGGGGTGAACCTGACGGAGCCGCGAAGGCGCTTCGCCCGGCGGCGTCGCAACGGCCATTCGCCCCACGTCGAGTCGTCCGAAGCCACCAGCCGGCTGCCGATCCTCATGTACCACCGGATCGCCTCCGACGGGCCGGAGGAGCTGCGCCGCTACCGCCTCGACGCCGCCGACTTCGAGCGGCAGCTCGACCACCTGCGGCGAGGCGGCTACCGCGGGGTGACGCTCGAGGAGTGGCGGGTCGCCTGCGAGCGCCGCCGGCCACTGCCCGGCCGCGCGGTGATGCTCACGTTCGACGACGGCTACAGCGACTTCGCGTCGTCGGCCTGGCCATTGCTGAAGCGCTACGGCTTCCCCGGAACGGTCTTCCTCGTCGCGGGCGAGATGGGCGGCTCGAGCACCTGGGACCGAGACCTCGGCGAGACCGCGCCGCTGATGAGCTGGCGCGAGGCGCGCCGGCTGCAGTCCCGCGGCGTGCAGTTCGGCTCCCACACCGTCACGCACCCGATGCTGACGTCGCTCTCGAACGCCGACGTGGTGCGCGAGGCAGCCCGCTCACGGATGCTGATCGCCGAGCAGCTCGGCTCACCGCCGGCCGCGATCGCCTACCCCTATGGCGACAGCGACGGCGCGATCGCCCACCTGATGGGCGCGTGCGGCTACACGTTCGGGCTGACCGCCGACGCGGGCCACGCCGAGCTCGAGCGGTCGCTGCTTCTGATGCCGCGCATCGAGGTGCGCGGCGATCAGCCCTTCGAGGAGTTCGTGGCGAAGCTGAAGGACGTTACGATCGCCGCGTGATCGACGGCCTGCCCGCCCGCGGCGAGCGGGCCCGTGAGCTCGGCTTGCGGTTGCCGCCTCAGCGCATGCCGCTCTTTCGCTACGGGCGCCTCCTCAAGCGCTGGCGCTGGATCGGCGTGTTCACGCCGGAGATCATGCTGTGTGTCGGAGACGCGCGGATCGGTCCGGTTCCGCAGCGCTGGTGGGCGGTCGCCCGGCCGGACGGCACGCTGCGCCAGGGACGGCGGCTGCGCGGCGAGATCAGCATCGAGCTGGCTCAGGACGACGGCGTCGAGGTGGTGTCGCCGGCGGGCGACCGCGGCTACATCTGGACCCGCAAGCAGGGTGGGATACCCGCGCGCGGCACCGTGTTCGGGGCGCCGTTCGACGGTCGCGCGTTCGTCGACGACTCCGCCGGCTACTTCGAGCACCACACGAGCTGGTTCTGGAGCGCCGGCGTGGGTGTGGCGGAAAGCGGGGAGCGCGTTGCGTGGAACTTCACCGACGGCGTGCACGACTCGGCGACGGACAGCGAGCGCACGGTCTGGCGCGAGGGCGAGCCGTTCGAGGCCGGGCCGGTGCGGTTCGCGCCGGACCTGTCGGGCATCGAGTTCGCCGAGGGCTGCGCGGTGCGGTTCAGCGAATGGGCCGCGCGCGAGGAGAACACCAACCTGCTCCTCTTCCGCAGCCGCTACCGCCAGCCGTTCGGCAGCTTCAGCGGTGAGCTGCCCGGCGGCCTGCGGCTACGCGAGGCCCAGGGGGTGATGGAAGAGCACGACGTGCTCTGGTGATCAGCCGCGCTCGGCGCGCTGCTTGCTCAGCTCGGCGATCAGCAGCTTCGAGTGCAGCGCCGCGATCAGCTCCTGGAGCGGCTCGGAGCCCGACTCGATCAGCTCGACGGCGTCGTCGGTCTCCATCTCCCCCACGAGGCGCTCCATCAGGATCGCCACCTCCTCGCTGACCAGCGCCTCGAGCGCGCTCTTGTAACGAAGGGTGTCGTAGACCGTGAAGCCGAGCTGCTCGTCGTAGCCGCCGGCGCGGAAGCGGCTGATGGCCTCGACGATCTTCACGTCGGACGCCGAGTAGCCGCGGCTGTTGGGGCTGAGGATGCCGAGCTCCTCGACCCGCTCGAGCACGTCGGCCGGCATGTCGTAGGCCTTGCGCACCTCGGCGAGCGAAGTGCGCTTCTCGTCGCCTGCAAGGGCCCGCTCGAGGATCCGGTCCTCCAGCTCGATCACCGCCCGCGCGCGCTCCGGATCCTCGTCGAGCATCCCCTTGATCACCTTCAACGGCATGAAGCGCTCCTCCTGGAGCTGCTTGATGAGCTTGATCCGCTCGACGAACTCTGCGGGGTAGTAGGCCATGTTGCGCGAGGTCTTCACCGGCTCCGGCAGGAGCCCCTCGCGCAGGTAGTGCTTGATCGTCCCGGCGGTGACGCCGCTGCGCGCGGCGAGCTCGCGCATCTTGAGGAAGCCGTTGGCTTCCGGGTCTCGGGTGTCGGGTGTCGGCTCTCGGGTCATGCCCGGAACGTGCCCTGCGCGCCCACGGCCGGGCCGGCTGCCGCTCCGCTCTCCTTCAGCGCGGCTATGTCCGCTTCGCTGTATCCCAGCGCCCCGAGCACCTCGTCGGTGTGCTCGCCCAGTGCCGGACCGGGGTCGTCGACCGCTCCGGGCGTGCGGCTCAGCTTGATCGGCACTCCCACCTGCTTCACCGCTCCGGCGCCGGGTTGCTCGAGCTCGACCACCATCTCGCGCGCCCTCACCAGCTCGGAGTCGAGCGCCTCGCCGATGTCGAGCACCGGCTCCAGGCAGCAGTCGTTGTGGGTGGCGAACTCCTGCCAGTCCGCGCGCGTGCGCTCGAGGAAGATCCGTTCCACCTCTGCGTGCGCCTCGCTGCCCGGGTGGTCGAACTGCTTCTCGATCAGGTCCTCGCGGCCCACGCCGCGACACCACGCCTGCCAGAACTTCGGCTCGAGCGCACCGAGCGTGACCCAGCCGTCGCTGCACGCGTACGGGCGGTAACAGATGAGGCGACCCGCGAGTTCGAGGTCGCCGCGCGTCGGC
>DATNBJ010000235.1:0-4768 GCA_035572055.1 Thermoleophilaceae bacterium
ACTCCAGCCGCTCGCGCTCGAGCATGTTGTAGAAGTCCATGTTGCCGCCCACGTTCAGCTGCGACGTGCGAGCCATCTTCACGCCGCGGTCCGCGAACAGCCGCGCGAGCTGGCGGTGGACGATCGTGGCGCCGACCTGCGACTTGATGTCGTCACCCACGATCGGGAGCCCGGCCTTCTTGAAGCGCTTGGCCCAGTAGTCCTCCTGGGCGATGAACACCGGGATGCAGTTCACGAAGCCGCAGCCGGCCTCGAGCACCTGCTCGACGTACCACTTGGTGGCCTGCTCCGAGCCCACCGGCAGGTAGGAGACGACCACGTCGGTGCGGGTCTCCTTGAGGATCGAGACGATGTCGGCGGTCGCACCCGGCGCCTTCTTGATCTTCTGCTTCAGGTACTTGCCGAGGCCGTCGTGCGTCATGCCGCGCTCGACCTTCACGCCGAGCTTCGGCACGTCGGCGAACTTGATCGTGTTGTTCTGGCCCGACCAGATCGCCTTCGAGAGGTCCTTGCCGACCTTCTCCGAGTCGATGTCGAACGCCGCCGTGAACTCGATGTCCCGCACGTGGTAGCCACCGAGGTCCACGTGCATGAGTCCGGGGACCCGCTCCTTGGGATTCGCGTTCTTGTAGTACTCGACGCCCTGCACGAACGCGGACGCGCAGTTTCCGACGCCGATGATCGCCACCCGGACCTTGTCCGTCTGGTAGCGCGAGGCGCCGTTGGGGGTTCCGTTCTCAGCCAAAGTCTCTAGTCCTCCTGGGGATCTACTCGTGGGCCCCTCCCAAGGGCCGGCACGGTTATCGAACTCCGGCGGCCTCGCGAGGTTACGCCGGACTTGTGCGGTTCAGCTCACGCCGCACGTGAATAACACGCTGCAAAACAGTGAAGCTGGTGAGCAGGGCCAAAGCGTAGATGGCCGGCTTGAGAAGAGAGAAATCGCCCAGGCCGGCGCCGCGTGCGAACACCAGCCCGATCGACAGAATCACGACTCGCACGGCGCGCGTCGCGATCCCGACCTTGCACTCCACGCCGAGCGCCTCGGCGCGCGCGCGGGTGTAGCTGACGAGCAGCGAGCCGAGCACCGCGATCACCACGGCGGCCACCGCCAGGTCGTCGTGCTTCACGGCCGCGAAGTAGGCCGCGACCGCCGCCAGAACGATGCCCTCCTCGGCGCGGTCGAGCGTGGAGTCGAGGAACGCTCCGAACGGCGTGCCCTTGCCCGACATGCGCGAGTAGCGCCCGTCGAGCGTGTCCATGATCGACCCGATGATGAACGTGACGCCCGCCAGGAAGAACAGCCTCTGGGTGATCAGTACGGCGGCGGCCACGTTCAGCACGAGGCCGGTCATCGAGATCGTGTTGGGGGTGAGGCGCGACTCGATCAGCGCGCTGCGCGCCATCGAGCGCATCTCCGCTGCGGTCAGCGGCTCGCCGTTCCGCCGCGCACCGGCAAAGCCGCCTCGCGAGCGGCGGCGTCCTGCGGGTGTCGGCGGCGTATGCGCCGGTTGTCCGGGATCCGGGCTCAAGCGGGGGCTCCGGCGAACGCCCAGGCGTGAGGTCGTGCCTTGGCGAGCGCCGCCGAAGTGTAAGCGGAGAGCCCGGCGACGACCGCGCCAGCGGCGGCGTCCAGCCAGAAATGGTTGGCGGTCACGATGACCACCCAGGTGATGAGGAGCGGATACAGCGCCCAGAAGACCTTGAGCGGACGCGGCTTGACGAGCCGCACTCCGGTGACGCCGATCATCAGCGCGAATGCCACGTGCATGCTCGGCATCGCGGCGTACGGGTTGTAGAGGACACCCGCCGTCTGCGCGGCCCCGTGCCCGACGAAGTCACTGACCGCGTCCTGGAAGCCCCACTCGCTCAGGAACCGCGGCGGCGCGGTCGGGAACACCATGTAACCGACGAGCGCGAGACCCATCGCCACCATGAACATGTTGCGCACGAAGTAGAAGTTCGAGTTGCGGCTGAAGTACAGCCACAGGAGGAACGCGAGCGTGATCAGGAAGTGGGCGTTCACGTAGAGGATGTCCGCCACATGGATCAGGAAGCCGCTGCTCTCGGCCCAGCTCTGGAGCACAGGCTCGAAGAACAGGTGCGTGCCGCGCTCGATGTCGATCACGTCGCGCGCGTGCGCGAAGGCCGTGGCCACCTGACCGTCCACCGCGCCGCGAACGATCCGGTAGACGTAATAGGCGCCGGCGAACAGCAGCAGCTGCCGGATCGCGTCGGTTCGTCCGTTCGGTAGCCACTTCCTACCTCTGCGCTGCGAACGGACAACCATCCACTGAATCCTACTCAGGCTTTCGGAGGCGGGTCGCCGGAATTAGGCGCAGCGGCGTCCGTGTTCGAACATTCGCTCGAAGGCAAAGCCGATTCGCAGTACGAGCGGTCCCGTCCTGCGCACCGTGACGCGAGTCCACGAGCCGGCGCGCTCCACGCAGGCGCCGTTCGCGAACCAATACGGGGTCCAGTGGACCCGCACCACCGCGCTGCCCGGCCGGTCCACGTGCAGCCTCACCTTGGTTATTCCGAGCGTGCGAGCGGTGATGCGCGCGCCGCCCTCGGGCACCACCAGCGAGTGCGGAGTCAGGACCTCGTACACCCGCCAGTGCGGCGAGGTCCAGCGCAGTCTGAGGTAGGGCGGGCTCCCGGCGACGATCCGGGCCTCCTCCTTGGCGCTGTAGTCGAGCTTCACGTCGGGCAGCGCGACGAACTTCACGGCGTTGTCGGCGAGCCAGCGCCGGTAGGTGGCGGCGTTCAGCGTGCCGTCGTAGAAGAGGCTGTTGCGGCTCACGTCGAGCTGGCGCTCCCAGCCCCGAGCGATCGGGAAGTGGATCGCCACGTTGGAGGCCTCCCAGTTCGAGTGGGTGAACACGACCTCCACGCGCCCGGGCGGGTTCTTGTTCGCCTCGAGGAAGTCGAGCAGCGGGCGGTAGTAGGCGCTGAAGCGCGAGGCGTCGTCGTTCTCGCTGGCCACGTTGCGGACGGTCGGCCCGATCTGCCAGTAGGCGAGCGGCACGAGCAGCAGGCCGATCAGCCACACCGGCAGCGCGCGCCGTCCCGGGCCGAGCAGGATGCACGCGAGGATCGGTCCCGCGAACACCACGCCCAGCCGCGACGCGTTGCCTCCCATCGGCGTGTCCACGATGAAGGCGGCCAGCGCCGCGATCGCGTAGAGCACCACTCCGATCCGGAGGACGCGCTCCTCGCGCGGGATCACCAGGAGGAACGCGATCGCCACCACGGGGATGGGGATGAACGCCGAGAACGAGTAGGGCTGCGTGCCTCCTTCCGGGAAGGCGAGCGCCGTGAGCAGGGGCGGCAGCAGCGCGGCGATGGTCACGTAGAGAGCGGGTCGCGAGCGGGAGGTGAGCACGTAGGCGAGCGCCGCCAGTGCCAGGAAGAGGCCGGCCACCGGGCTGCCGAGCGGGCACAGCAACGCGAGCACGACCGCGAGCGCCGGCCGTTCTCGCTGCAGCGCCAGCAGCGAGCCGAGGCCGATCGCCACGCCGAGCACGAACGGGAGCTGGCCGTTGAGCAGCATGCCTGCCGTGCCGATGCCGAACCAGAGCGCGCCCCAGCCCGCGCGCGGCCCGAAGTGGTGGCGCAGCAGCGGCTCGAAGAGGGCGCTCGCGATGAACGCCGAGATCGCGCCGGCCACGGCCGGGCCCACCAGCCAGGCGAACGGCGGGAACAGCAGGCTGTAGCCGGGCGTGTGGTGGCCGCCGTACCAGTTGCCGTTCCACACGCTGAACCCCACGCGGCCGAACAGGTCCGCCCGGTAGGCGTGCGCCGGCAGGTCGCCGGTCTTCGGCGACATCAGCAGGTAGACGGCCGCGGTGATCGCCGCCGCCGCGAGCGGTGCTGCGCGCCACGCGCGCAGGGAAAGGTCCCGGGCGGCGCGGGGACGGGTGGACTCGGTCACTGCCATCACTAGCTCAGCAGGAACTCGCTGACCATGTCCACTACCCCCGGATCGTCGATCCAAGGCCAGTGCCTCACGCCCGGGAGCACCTCCACGCGCGTCTCACCGCCGAGCGCGTTCGCGTAGTCGTGGGCGAACGAGACGGCGATGTAGGGGTCGTCGGCGCCCCAGATCACGAGCGCCGGGCAGCGCAGCTCGCCGAGCCGCTCGCCCGCCTTCGACAGGACGGAGGACGGTGAGGCGCGGTAGAGCTTGAGGATCGCCCGCTGCGTGCCGTGGTCGAAGTGGCTCCAGATGCTGTCGACGAACTCGTCGGGCGCGGGGCCGTCCGCCGCCACCGCCTCGCGTGTGAGCTGCTTGACGGCCCAGCGGGTCGAGAGCCCCATGAACAGCTCGCCCGCCAGCGGCGTCCGCCAGATCCGTGCGATGCGGTGCCAGCGATAGCCCGGCAGCAACGGCACGGAGTTGCAGATCACGAGCTTCTCGAGCCGCTCGGGCGCCCGCTGGGCGAGCCCGAGCGCCGCACCTCCCCAGTCGTGCACGAAGAGCGAGTAGCGGTCCACGCCCCGCTCTGCCAGGAAGGCCTCGAGCAGGTCGCAGAAGCCCTGGATCGAGTAGGGGAAGTGGGCCGGCTTGCCGGAGCGCCCAAAGCCCGGGAGGTCGGGCGCGAAACCGCCCGTGTGCGGCAGGAAGTCGAGGTAATCGTCCGAGTTGGTGGGGACGCCGTGGACGTATAGGGTCGGCACGCGCCCTTCGGCTACCGGGGCCTCCCGCCAGAAGAGCTCCACTCCGCCGACCTCGCCGCGTCTGTCGGAGACGCTCACGTGGAGCAGACTA
>DATNBJ010000236.1:0-7739 GCA_035572055.1 Thermoleophilaceae bacterium
GGGCCGGAGGGCGCGAGCTTCAGCGAGTTCCCCTACCACCAGTCGATCCTCCACAAGGCCAGCGGCACCTACACGGAGCTGCCCGGCTGGGAGGAGGACATCAGCGGCGCTCGCAGCCTCGAGGACCTGCCGCAGGCGGCACGCGAGTACGTCGAGTACATCGAGGAGTTCCTCGGCGTGCCGGTGGTGCTGGTGGGCGTGGGCCCCGGCCGCGACCAGATGATCTGGACCGAGGCCGCGCGCGGCCTGCAGCGGACGCCCGCCTAGCGACCGTGGAGCACGAGGTCACGCGAGTCGAGTTGCCCGCGCGACCCACGGCGGTGGTCGCCCAGGAGACCACCTGGGAGGCGTACGCAAAGCTGTGGCCGGCCCTGCTCGACCAGGTCTACTCGGTGGTGCGAGGCCTCGACCAGCAGTCGTGGCAGAACGTGATGCTCTACCTCGACGACCAGCCCAACGTGGAGGTGGGTGTCCTGCTCGAGGTGCCCTTCGAGGGCGATGGTCGTGTGGTGGCGTCGGAGCTGCCGGCGGGAGCGGCGGCGACCACGCTCTACCGGGGGCCGTACGACGGTCTCCCCGGGGCCCACGAAGCCGTGATCGGCTGGTGCACGTCGGAGGGCCTCGAGCGGACCGGCGTGCGCTGGGAGATCTACGGCCACGCCCACCCGGACCCCAACCAGACCGAGACCGAGATCTACTGGCAGCTGGCCTAAGGGGGCGCGCGGCGGTCCGCTAGACGGCGGGCGCAAGCGCGATCGGTGGCGGCGGCTCCTCCAGCACCAGCTCCTCGCCGCGGCGCACGAGCCGCAGCGCGATGGCGAGCGCCCCCATCAGCGCGATCACGGTCAACGTGATCTGCAGGCTGATGACGCCCTCCTCGGTCCAGTAGACGTCCTCGAGCTCGAGCAGGAGCGCGGACTCGTCGAGCGTCATTCCCATGCCGGTGCCGAAGCCCAGTGCCAAGCGCTCCTTCGCGGCGTCGCTGCGAACCAGGAAGGCGGCCGTGCCGGACGCGAACGCCAGCGCGATGCCCGGCACGAAGTGGTGGATGTGGCGCCGCCCGAGCACGATGTCTCCGAACGGTCCGACCCGACGGCCCCTGCGTCCGCGCAGCAGGTGCGCTATCCCGCGCGCGCTGCCGAACGAGATCAGGAACGAGGAGAAGAGGTTGAACAGCGCGCGGTCGTGGGGCGAAACGTCCTGGTAGCCGGCGACCGCCACCGCCATGGTCTCCGCCGCCGCCTCGGCGGCCGGCTGCAGCACCCCGTCCGCCTCCAGCGGCAGCGGCGCGGAGCCGCGCCGCCAGACACGGCCGAACTCGCCCGCGATGGCCACGGCGGTGGTGACCAGCGCGAGGCCGCCGAGCATCTGGGTGCGCCGCTCGACCCGCCGGCGGCTAACGCGCCGCCGCACACCCCTGGCGCTTGGCCTCACCGCCACCGCTCGATCAGCTCCTCGTCCGACACCTGCCGCACCTCGCGGGCGGGCGAGCCCATCACGAGAGCGCGCGCGGGCACGTCGCGCGTGACGACCGATCCCGCCGCCACGAACGCCTCCTCGCCCACCTCGACGCCCGGCAACAGCACGGATGCGGCGCCGACGCGGCACGCGCGCCGCAGGCGGGCGCCACGCAGCTCGAAGCCCGCGGCGTGCCGGCCCATCGTGTTGTCGTTGGTGGTGGTCACGCAGGGCGCGACGAAGACGTCGTCCTCGATCACGCTGAAGGCGGTGATGTAGGAGCCGGTCTGGATCCGCACCCGGGCGCCGATCGACACGTCGTTGTCCACGCTCACGCCCGCGCCCACCACCGAGCCATCACCCACCACGGCCCGCTCGCGCACGTGAGCCCGGTCGCCCACCACGCAACCCGCGCCGAGGCGCGCTCCCGCCAGCACCACCGCGCCGGCGCACACCGTGGCCCCGGCGCCCACCGCGAGCGGCGGCGGCGTCTCGCGCGACGCCGTGGAGCTCGGCCCGAGCGCCACCGGCTTGCCGAGCACGGCGCCATCCTGGATGCGAACCCCGTCGGCGATCGACGTGCCGTCGTGGATCACCACGTGGCCGCCGATCCAGACGTTGTCCGGCAGCTCGACCCCGTCGCCGAGGAACAGCCCGGGGGCCCGGTCAGACGGGTGCAGCACGCGAGGTCCTGTCGAGCGAGCGCTGCAGTGCCTCCAGCACGCGCACCACGCGCACCCCACTCTCGCCGCCGGAGCGCGGCTCGCCGCCATCGGCGATCCGCTCGAGGAAGTGCCGGCACTCGATCCGCAGCGGCTCCTCGTTGGAGATGTGCGGCGACCAGATGTCACCCGAGCGCATGATGTACTCGCCGTACGACGAGAAGTTCTGGTCGAAGCCCTTGTCGTAGACAGTGACCTTCTGCTCGATCTCCATGTCGTCGAAGGTGGCCATCTTCTTCGAGCCCACCACCGTGAAGCGGCGCTCCTTGTGCGGGTCGAGCCAGGACAGGTGCAGGTGCGCCGCAAGCCCCGACGGGAAGCGCAGGTAGCAGAAGACCACGTCCTCCACCCCGTCGCGCATGTAGCTCTCGCCGGACGCCTGGCACTCGGTCGGCTCCTCCCCGCCGGCGAGGTGCAGCAGCACGGACACGTCGTGGGCGCCCAGGCTCCAGAGGGCGTTCTCGTCGGCGCGCAGCTTGCCCAGGTTCAGGCGGTTCGAGTACAGGTAGTAGATCTCGCCGAGCTGCCCGCTGTCGGCGATCTCCTTCAGCTTCTCCACACCGGGGTGGTACTCGAGCAGGTGCCCGACCATCAGCACCTTGCCCGCCTCGCGCGCCGCGGCCACGACCTGCTCCGCGTCGCTCACCGACTGAGCCAGCGGCTTCTCCACGAAGCAGTGCTTGCCGGCGGCCAGAACCCGGGTGGCGAGCGCCGCGTGCGAGGGCACGTGCGTCGCCACCACGACGGCCTCGAGCTCCGGATCCGCGAGCAGCTCGTCGAGATCGGCGCTGACCCGCGTGTTCGGGAACGCGGCGCCCCAGCGCTCGCGCGCCTCCTCGGACTGGTCGCAGATCCAGCGCAGCTCGGCGCCCGGAAGGCGGTCGAAGTTGCGCGCAAGGTTGGGACCCCAGTACCCCAGCCCCACCACGCCGATGCGGGTGCTCATCCGCCCGGAGTGTATGCGTCGAGTACGTCGCAAATGCGCTCGCCGGCCCGGCCGCCGCCATACAGCTCGGGCCGCTCGCCCGCCGGGAGCGGCCGCTCCAGCGCGGCCAGCGCCGCCTCGCGATCCAGGTCCACAAGGACGTTCCAGCCCTGCTCCACGGTCTCGACCCACTCGGTGACCGGACGCAGCGTTATGCACGGCGTGCCGAGCAGATAGGCCTCTTTCTGCACGCCGCCCGAGTCGGTGAGGATCGCCCGGGCGTGGCGAGCCAGGGTGAGGAAGTCGAGGTAGCCGAGGGGCGCACTCAGGCGCAGCCGCGGCGCCGCGGCCAGGCGGTCCAGGAGGCCCGCCCCCTCGAGCCGCGCGCGAGTGCGGGGGTGCAGCGGGAAGATCGTGGTCTCGGGCAGCGCCTCCAGCAGCTCCACGAGCAGCTCGAGCCGGGCCGGGTCGTCCACGTTGCCGGAGCGGTGCGCGGTCACGAGCAGGTACTGGCCGGGCGAGACGTCGTGCCGCTCGAGCGCGTGCGAGCGCTCCTCCGCCGCCGAGGCGAACGCCAGCGACACGTCCGCCATCACATCCCCCACCAGCTCGATCCGGCCGTGCACGTGCTCGCGCTCGAGGTTTGCGACCGCGGTGGGAGTCGAGCAGAGCAGCAGGTCGCTCGCATGGTCGGTGAGCACCCGGTTGAGCTCCTCCGGCATCGACCAGTCGCCCGCTCGCATGCCCGCCTCCACGTGCGCCAGCGGCACCCGCGACTGCGCCGCGGCGAGAGCGCCGGCAAGTGTGGAGTTGGTGTCGCCGTAGACCAGCGCCAGGTCCGCGTTCGACTCGGCCATCACCGGCTCGAGCGCGGCCAGCATGCGCGCGGTCTGCGCCGAGGCGCTGCCCGAACCCACGCCAAGTTCCCGGTCGGGCGCAGGAACGCCGAGCTCCTCAAAGAAGACCCGAGAGAGGTCATCGTCGTAGTGCTGGCCCGTGTGAACGAGCAATTTCTCATGCCGTTCGCGAAGTTGGCGTGAAACGGCTGCGGCCTTAACGAACTGGGGCCGATTACCTACGATCGTGATGATTCTCACGTGTGGCGAGGATCGGATTTAAATCGTAAGATGGTTTCGAGATGACCCGGAAGCTCATCGGAGAGGTGCTCGACGTGGCAACAGGAGTAGCCCGCCACGTGGTCTGGTACATCAGCTACCAGATCGACGGCACCACGCATGACGAGGCGCGTTAGCGCCCGATTTCCTTCTCGAGCTGCGCGCTGAAACGGGTCGCCGCGTCGCGCGTCCGCTCGCCCGCCTCGCCGAACTCCCTGTCCTCGATCGCCGACACCGGCTGAACCTCGCGCGTCGTCGAGGCGATGAACGCCTCGCGCGCCTCGAGCACGTCCTCGGTGGTGGCAACCCGCTGCTCGACCTCGAGCAGCTTCAGCAGACGGTCGCGGGTGATCGAGGCGAGGATGTGCTCCTGGAGGGGCGGCGTGCAGAGCTCGCCGTTGGGCGCGACCCAGAAGAACGAGGAGGTGGGCGCCTCGAGCACGCGGCCGTGCGGGGTCACGAGCAGCGCCTCGTCGAAGCCGCGCTCGCGCGCCACGCGGCCCGCAAGCATGTTGCCCGCGTAGGAGAGCGACTTGATGCCGTCGAGGATCCGTGACGGCGCGAACTCGACGAAGCCGAGCCGGATCGGGCTTCCGCGGCCGCCCGGGAGCGGCTCGGTGATCAGCAGCCGGCGCCCTCCGCGCGTGAGGACGAGCCGCAGGCAGCCGTCGAAGCCGCCGCCGTCGCGCGCCTCGAGCAGCTCGGCCGCCTCGCGCTCCAGCTCCGCCCGGGGCACGTCGTAGCCCAGCCGGAGGTTCTCAGCCGAGCGCTCCATGCGGTCGAGATGCTCGCCGAAGGCGAACGGCGTGCCCGCGTAGACGCGAACGACCTCGAACACGCCGTCGCCGCGAAGGAAGCCCTCGTCGACGACGGGGATCGTGGTTTCGCCGGCGGGAGCGATGTGCCCGTCGAGGCAGGCCAGATCGTGCGCCATTGCCGCTAACGCTACTGGGCCGACGGGGGCCGGCCCAGTCTGGGAGAGGGCGCTCGGCGCGGGCGGAGCGGTCAGGCGGCGAGCGGCATCGGCTGCAAGGCTTCGACCTCGCGCGCTATCCGCGACACCGCCGCGTTCAACATGCCCGCGCCGAGCAGGCCCTCGGTCGCGCCGCTGAGGATGCGGCCGAAGATGCCGCCGCGGCTGCGAACTGTCACCCACGCACGAAGCTCGACGTGGCTGTCGAGCTCCTCGACGTCGTACTTGACGTCGATCTCGATGGGTCCGGATGCGGTCAGGAGAAGGCGCTGCGAGTCCGCGCAGATGACATCGATGTCGAAGGCGACCTCACGGCCCGCCAGCCGGCCCGTCACACGGGCGCGACCGCCGGTCATGAGCCTGTCGCCATCGATGTGCTCGACGTCGAAGTCGATCGGCGACCAGGTGGCCACCGCCTTCGGGTCGGTGAGCATGTCGATGATCTGCTCAGGAGTGGCTTGCACTTTGGTTTGTGTCTGCCACGTGGCCATTTCTCTCTCCGCTTCGAACCTTCGTTTCGGGTGGGGGCTCGTTTTGGATCAGCAACGAGGTGCACATGCTCGCCTCTGGCCGCGAGCGAAGCCATACGGCGAGCCGCCGTCTGCCATGTGCGGAAAACCACACCAATTTGTGACTTGACTCACTTGAACGATCGTGCTTTACTGGCGCCGTCAGTCGCCGTAAACGTTTTCGCTAGCTGTGAGAAAGCAGATAACAATCCGTGAGCTGGCCCGGCTGAGCGGTGTCTCGATAGGCACCGTGTCACGGGCGCTCAACGGCTATCCGGACGTCGGTCCGGACACCCGCGAGCGGATTCTGCTGCTGGCCGAGGAGCTCGACTACACGCCCGCGGCGGCGGCGCGCACGCTCGTCACGCAGCGCTCGCACGTGATCGGCGTGTTCCTCGAGACCGGCCGCGACCACCCCCACCTGCAGCACCCGTTCTTCCACGAGGTGCTGGCCGGGATCAAGGAGCGGCTGGGCGCCGCGGGCTACGACCTGCTCCTGTTCGCCAGCGAGCATCCGGGCAACGGCTTCGGCCCGCACTCCTATCTCAAGCGCTGCCGGCACCACCACGTGGACGGCGCGATCCTGATGGGTCTGACCAGCGACGACGTGGAGGTCCAGCGCCTGGGACGCTCTTCGCTCCCGTGCGTATCGGTGGACGTGGAGCTCGAGGGCGAGCAGACGAGCTGGGTGAGCTCGGACAGCACTCAGGGCGCCCGTTTGGCCGTAAAACACCTCAGAGACCTAGGCCACAAGCGGATTGCGCACATCGCCGGGCCGCAGGAGACGACTCCGGGCATGGAGCGTCTGCGCGGCTTTCAGCGCTCGATGCAGAGCCTCGGCCTGAGCTATTTCGACGAGCTCGTGGCCTACGGCGACTACTACTACGACAGCGGGCGCGAGGCGATGGTCCGGCTGCTCGAGGCCGACGATCCGCCGACCGCCGTGTTCGCCGCCTCGGACATGATGGCCATGGGCGCGATGCGCGCCATCCAGGCCGCCGGCCTGACCGTGCCCGACGACATCGCCGTGGTGGGCTTCGACGACATCCAGGTCGCCGCCATGGCGCACCCGCCGCTCACCACCATCCGTCAGGAGAAGGGCGACCTCGGCACACTGGCGGCAGAGACCTTGCTGCGCCGGATCGAATCCGGCGAGGACACCGACACGCACCTCACCCTGCCCGTGACCCTGGTGGCGCGTCAATCGACGCTCGGGGAACAGGGCCTGAGCGGCTCGTAGGAGGTGCTGACAGAACGACTCGCGTGACGCCAGGCCCCAGCAGACTTAGACCGTAAACGTTTTCGAGAGGAGGAGGGAGAAGCATGAGGAGAGCCAGAAAGACTCGCCTCTTCATATTGCTCGCAGCTAGCGTCGTTCTGGCGCTCGTGGTGGCCGCCTGCGGCGGCAAGAGCAGCAGTTCCGAGACCACCAAGGCAGCCGCTCCCGCCAACAGCATCAAAGGCGCGACGGTGACGATGTGGGTCATGAATAACGGCCCGCATCCGGTCGAGGACACCCAGAAGATCCTGCAGCCGTTCGAGCAGCAAACCGGCGTGAAGGTCGACGTCAAGCTCGTCGGCTGGGACGTGCAGTTCGACCGCATCAAGAACGCGGCCGTGTCCGGTACCGGTCCTGACATCACGCAGGCCGGCACCACACAGGTTCCGTTCTTCGCTGCGCTCGGCGGGTTCCAGGACCTGTCGTCGTACACCAGCCAGATCGGCGGGGCAGGCGCCTACGCCGGCGGGATCTGGAAGACCACTCAGGTCGAGGGCCAGAGTGGGACATGGGCCGTGCCGTGGTTCACCGAGGCACGCGCGATCTACTACCGCAAGGACGCACTCCAGAAGGCCGGCATCGATCCGGCGACCGCCTTCACCGATTGGGACGCGTTCAACAACACGCTGCTCAAGCTGAAGGCTGTCAAGAACATCGGTGGCAAGCCCATCGCGCCGTATGGCGGACCGGGCAAGAAGGCCTTCGATCTGGTCCACGGCGTCATGCCGTTCGTGTGGACGGCGGGCGGCAGCGAGCTG
>DATNBJ010000237.1:0-4606 GCA_035572055.1 Thermoleophilaceae bacterium
CGTGGAGGCCGTGAAGGACTACGTCCGCGCGGAGCGCGGCAAGCAGCTCCTGCCCACGATCAGGGACCTGGTGGCCAGGTGAGCACGCGCGTGGAGCAGAACCGGTTCAGCCGCGGCCCGCGCGCGGGGGGCCCCGCGGGCACTCCGCCGCGCGAACCGGGTGGCCACCGGGAAACCCGCGCGGGGCAGCGCGCCTACCCCGGCGCCTTCCCGATCGGGCCGACGATCTCGTTCCTCCGCCGCCTGCGCGCCTCGCTCGACGCGGGCAGCGAGCTGCCGCAGTCGCTGGCGGAGGCCGCCGGCGCGCTGCCGCGCGACCTGCGCGACGCGCTCGACCGAATGGTCCACCGCCTCGCCGGCGACTACGCCGAGGACGAGTGGGGCTTCGACGAGGAGTTCGCCGATTCGCTCTTGCCGTTCTTCGAGTTCCTCTACGACCGCTGGTGGCGGGTCCAGGCGATCGGCACGCGCAACGTGCCGAGCCACGGCCGCACTCTGATCGTGGCCAACCACGCCGGCGTGGTTCCGTGGGACGCCACGATGATGTCGGTGGCGATGCTTCGCGAGCACCCGCTGCCGCGCTACGCGCGCTTCCTCGTGCTCGACTGGGCGTTCACGCTGCCCTGGGTCTCGGTGGCCATGCGCAAGCTGGGCGGCGTGGTGGCCTCGCCCTACAACGCTCTGCGCCTGCTCGAGCAGGACGAGCTCGTGGCGGTCTTTCCCGAGGGCGCAAAGGGCGCCGGCAAGGGCTTCGGCCAGCGCTACCGCCTCCAGCGGTTCGGGCGCGGCGGGTTCGTGGAGATCGCGCTGCGCACCGGCTCGCCGATCGTCCCGGTGGCGGTGGTGGGCAGCGAGGAGATCTACCCGAAGGTGGCCGACGCGTCGCTCGTGGCCCGCGCCATCGGAGCGCCGTACTTCCCGATCACGCCGACCTTCCCGGCGCTGGGGCCGCTCGGCGTGATCCCGCTGCCGTCGAAGTGGCGGATCGAGTTCTGCGAGCCGATCCCCACCGCGCAGTTCGGCCCCGAGGCCGCCGAGGACCGCAGCTTCGTGTTCGAGCTGTCCGAGCGGATCCGCGAGACGATCCAGTCGAAGGTCTACGACAACCTGGTCGCTCGCGGCTCAGCCTTTATCTAGGTAGGGTCCGCCGGGATGAGCGACGGAGACTTCAGGTCCGCGGCGGAGTTCCGCGAGGTGATGGACAAGGTGTTCACGATCATGAGCACCGATTCCGACATGGGGCCGAAGCTGCGTGACGCCCAGACCCCGCAGCGGTTCGAGTTCCCCGACTTCGACCTCGCGGTGAACATCACCTACGCGGAGACCGTCGAGGACGGGCAGAACCTGCGCTGGGAATGGTCGGACGACGTGGACTGGGAGCCCGAGGTCGAGATGACCATGGACTCGGACATCGCCAACCGCTACTTCCAGGGCAAGGAGAACATCGCGATGGCGATCGCCCGGCGCCGGATCAAGACGTCAGGCAACGTCAAGAAGGCGCTCGCCCTGGTACCGATCACGAAGCCGGTGTCGGGGCTGTACCTCGAGATGCTCGAGGCGGAGTACCCGCATCTGGTCGTTTGAGTGCCTAGTGCCTAGACCTGCTGACCAAAGTTCTAGGCACTAGGAACTAGGCACTAGGCAGTTCCTAGAAGTGCACTCCCCGCATCAGGTACGCCATCGCGACGGCTTCCGTCGACATCTGTTGTTCCTTCTTTTCTTCCGGCTTGCCGTCCTCGCCCTTGGCGGCCTTCGAGTCCGGGAAGATCTTGTAGGCCGTGTTCATGATCTGGTCGACGGACTTCGGCGACACCGCGTAGAGGATCTCGCCGAACGTGCCGAGGCGGGTGGCCACGCGCTTCGGCTTGTCGAGGATCGCGTCGGTGACGAGCTGCGCGGCCTCGTCCGGCGAGAGCGTGGGGAAGGCGTCGTAGATGTTGGTCGGCGCGATCATCGGCGTGCGCACGAGCGGCATGTAGACCGTCGTGATGTTCACGCCGTCGCCGATCACCTCCGGCGCCACGCAGCGTGAGAACGCGTCGAGCGCCGACTTCGACGCCACGTAGGCGGAGAAGCGCGGCGTGTTCGTCTGCACGCCGATGCTCGAGACGTTGATGATGTGGCCGCGCTTCCGTTCGCGCATGCCCGGCAGCAGCTTCAGGATCAGCTTCACTGCCCCGAAGTAGTTGAGCTGCATCGTGCGCTCGAAGTCGTGGAAGCGGTCGTAGGACGCCGCCACCGAGCGCCGGATCGAGCGGCCGGCGTTGTTGATCAGCACGTCGACCCGGCCGTGCTCGGCGAGGATCTCGTCGGCCACGCGGTCGATGTCGTCCATGTCCGACAGGTCGGCGGGATGCACGTGCGCGACGCCGCCCGCCTCCTCCACCTCGTTGCGCAGCTCGTCGAGTTTCTCGCGCGTGCGCGCGACCAGCAGCACGGTGCCGCCGGCCTCGCCGACCTTGAGCGCCACCTCGCGACCGATCCCGCTCGAGGCGCCGGTGACCATGATGATCTTGTCCTTCACCACGGTGGAGAGGCTGCGGTCGCGGAAGAGGTCGGGGTCGAGGTTGCGCTCCCAGTAGTCCCAGACCTTGGTCGCGTACGACGAGAGCGGCGGCACGGCGATGCCGGTGCCCGTCAGCGCCCGCTGCGCGTCGCGGGCGTCGAAGTCGGCCTCGAAGTCGCGATGCTCGAGCACGCTCGGCGGGATCTGCAGGTCGTCGAGCACGGAGTTGCGGATGGCCTTGACAGTCGGGATCTGCAGCAGCCCCTTCGCGAGCTGGGGCGGAACGATGTTCGTCAGGTTGGCGTCCACGCGCATCGCGAACCGCGGCGCGTGCGCGGCCTTCGCGAACTCGTTGAGCGACTGGCCGACCGACAGCGGCTTCGGGTCCACGAGGTGGAACGTGTTCCCGTAGAGGTCGGTGTCCTCCATGTGGGCGATGTGGTCCATCGCCTTCGCCACGAAGTCGACCGGCACGATGTTGGCCTTCTTGCCCTCGGGCCCGGCCAGCGGGAACCACTCGGGCAACGCGTGCCTCAGCTTCTGGAGCAGCTTGAAGAAGTAATACGGGCCGTCGACCTTGTCCATTTCGCCGGTCTCCGAGTGACCGATCACGATCCCCGGCCGGTAGACCCGCAGCGGCGCCTTCACCTGCTCGCGGACGAGCTTCTCGGACTCGAACTTGGTGGCGTGGTAGTGGTGCGGGAGCCGCTGGCCCTCGTCGAACATGTCCTCGCGGAAGAGGCCTTTGAACTTGCCCGCGACCGCGATCGACGACGTGTGGTGGAAGCGGCCCACCTCGATCGAGTTGGCGAACTCGACCGTGTTGCGCGTTCCTTCCACGTTCGCCTTGTGGCTCGTCTCCTCGTCCGACTCCATGTCGTAGACGGCGGCGAGGTGGAAGAAGTGGTCGATCTTCTCGCCGAACCCCTCGATGCCGAGATTCGGCTTCGACAGGTCGCCCGGCACCGGCACGATCCGGTCACCGGCGTCGAGCCGCTGAACGAGCGCGTCCAGGCGCCCACGCGATCCGTCGCGAACGAGCACGTAGACCGTGCCGTCGCGCTTCAGCAGCTCCTCCACCAGATGCCGGCCGATGAAGCCCGTCGCGCCGGTGACGAAGTAGTTCACAGTTCCTCCCCCATGCTTGGTCGCCGAACTGTAACCGCCGCCTGCCGGCGCGGGCTGAGCGGCATGACCCGCTTGGGTTCCCTCGGCGGCTTTGAGGTATTGACGGGTCCGGCGGGCAGCGGGACACTTGGCCGCGGAATTGGCAGCAGGCCGGATAGTGGGGGGCACCGGCTGCCTTTCGCAAGGCGCTCGAAGGCGTCGCCGGCCTACGTAGCGGGACGTTAAGCCCGCGAGACGGCGGGACCTGATCAATACGGGTCCCGCCGTTGTTAGCTTGCAGGGCCGATGAGCGGCGACGATCGCCTGACCCTCACAGAGGCCGCGGAGCTCGCGGGAGTGACCCCCGCCACGTTGAAGCGCTGGGCCTCCTCGGGAGTGATCCCGGAGATCGACGGCAACGGCGAGTGGACGCCCGCCGCCACGGCGCACGCGCGCATCGTGGCGCGGCTGCGAGAGCGCGGTCACAGCCTGCGCGCCATTCGCGAGGCCTCGGAGGAGGGCAGGCTCGCGTACGGCTTTGTCGAGGACCTGTTCCCCGCGCCGGAGAGCCGCCATTCGCTCGACGACGTGGCCGAGGAGACCGGCCTCGAGCCGGCGCTGATCCAGCGGATCTGGACCACGATCGGGCTGCCGCAGCGCGACGTCGAGTCCTTCTCCGACGAGGACGTGCAGGCGCTCCACTACGTGGCGTCGGTGCTCGACGCGGGCTTCCCGCTCGTCGCCTTTCTACAGCTCACGCGGGTCTACGGGCAGACGATCTCCCAGATCGCCGACGCCGAGACCCGCCTCTTCCACATCTGCGTCCACGAGCCGTTGATGCGCGAGGGCGTCCCCAAGCTCAAGATAACCGAGGAGATGGAGCACCTCGCGCGCGATCTGCTGCCGCTCGCCTCGCCGATCATGGACTTCATCCACCGCCGCTTCCTGCAGCACTTCGTGGAGCAGGACGTGGTCGGCCACATGGAGGTGGAC
>DATNBJ010000238.1:0-3448 GCA_035572055.1 Thermoleophilaceae bacterium
CAGCTCCTCGATCACCCGGTAGATCACCGAGTAGGTGCGGATCTCCACGCCCTCGCGATCGGCCACCTGGCGCGCGTCCTGCACGGGCCGCACGTTGAAGCCGATGACGATGGCGTCGGAGGCCGAGGCCAGCATCACGTCGGACTCGTTGATGCCGCCCACGCCGTCGTGGATCACGCTCACCGAGACCTGGTCGTGCGGCAGCTTGGCGATCTCGTCCTCGATGGCCTCGAGCGAGCCGGCCACGTCGGCCTTCACGATCAGGTTCAGCTCCTTCAGCTCGCCCTTCTGGGCGCGGGCGAAGACGTCCTCGAGCGAGACCTTCACGCCCTGGCGGCGGGCAAGGGCCTCGGTCTTGAGGCGGTTGGCGCGGTCGCCCGCGAGCTGGCGGGCCTTGCGGTCGTTCTCCACCACGCGGAAGTGCTCGCCGGCCTCGGGCACGCCGTCGAAGCCGAGGATCTCCACGGGGTCGCCGGGGCGGGCCAGCTTCATCCGCTCGCCGCGGTAGTCCTGCATCGCGCGCACGCGCGCCCAGTGGGCGCCGGCCACAAGGGCGTCGCCCACCTTCAGGGTGCCGCGCTGGATCAGCAGCGTGACCACCGGGCCGCGCCCGGGATCGAGCCGGGACTCGATCACCGTGCCTGACGCCTCAGTGTTCGGGTTGGACTTGAGCTCCTCGAGCTCGGCGATGGTGACGATGTTCTCGAGCAGCTCCTCCAGGCCGACCTTGGTCTTGGCCGAGACGTCCACGAACTCGGTGTCGCCGCCCCAATCGGCCGGAGTGAGCTGGAGCTGCGCCAGCTCGCCGCGCACGCGGTTGGGATCGGCGCCCTCCTTGTCGATCTTGTTGACCGCGATCATGATCGGCACGTCCGCGGCCTTGGCGTGGTCGATCGCCTCTTCGGTCTGAGGCATCACGCCGTCGTCCGCCGCCACGACGATCACGGCGATGTCGGTGACCTGCGCGCCGCGGGCGCGCATGGCGGTGAAGGCCTGGTGGCCGGGGGTGTCGAGGAACGTGATCGACTTGCCGTTGTGGCGCACCTGGTAGGCGCCGATGTGCTGTGTGATGCCGCCGGCCTCGCCGGCCACCACCTCGGTCTGGCGGATGGCGTCGAGCAGCGAGGTCTTGCCGTGGTCGACGTGGCCCATGATCGTGACGACCGGCGGGCGCTCGACCAGCTCGTCGTCCTCGTCCTCGAATTCGGGCTCCTCCTCGACCTCGTCGGCGGCGTGGACGATCTCGATCTTCTTCTCGAACTCGTCGGCGAGCTCCTGGATCGCGTCGTCGGAGAGGGTCTGGGTGAGCGTGGCCATCTCGCCCAGCTCCATCAGCTTCTTGATCACCTCGGGGGCGCCGAGACCGAGCGACTCGGCCACCTCCTTCACGGTGGCGCCGGAGTTGATCTGGGTCGCGGCCTCCTCGACCGGAGCCTCGGGCTGAGCGGTGAGGTCGGGCTCGACCCAAGGCGTGCGGCGCCGGCGGCCTCGCCCGCGACGCGGCGGCTGCTGCACCGGCGGCGGGCCCTGCTGGCGGCGAGAGGCCTGCGAGTCAATCACCACGCGGCGGCGGCCTCCCGGCCCGCCGGCGCGACCGCCCTGGTCGGGGCGGCGCTGTGGGCGCTGCGGGCGCTGCTCGGAGGGCTGATTCTGGGACGGCTGCCCCTGCCGCGGCTGCTGCTGGCGCGGCTGGTCGGAGCGCGGCTGCTGCTGGCGCGGCTGGTCACCCGAGGGCTTCTGCTGGCGCTGCTCCGCCTTGGGGGGCGACTCGGCCGCCGGCCGCTCCGTTGCGGGCGCCTTGGCCTCGGCCTTCGGCTTTGAGTCGCCGGCCGGCGCCTCGCCCTTGGCCGCGGGGTTGCTGGCGCCGTCGGCAGCGGCTGCCTTCTTGGGCGCGTCGGCGCCATTCGAGAACGCGCGTTCGACGTCGCTCTCGTCGACGCTCGATGCGGCGGCCTTGACGTCAAGGCCCGCCTTCTGGAGCACCGCAAGGACCTCCTTGCTGGGGATCCCGCGCTCCTTGGCTATCTCATGAACTCGCTTCTTCGCCATTCGTCCTGAAGTCTATGGTCTCGCTGGGTACCCGGATCTGGGCACGAAAGGCCCGATTGAATCCACCACCGCGCAGCGCCTCGGCGGCGCATTCGCGACTGGGACAAAGATAGGCGCCTCGTCCGGGAAGACGCGTCTCGACGTCCCTTTCCAAACCGCTCGGGCCGAGCACGAAGCGAACGAGCTCCGGCTTCGGCCGCGAGCGCCCGCAGGCGACGCAGCGTCGCTGCGGGACAGTTCCTACTACGACGCCCGTTCCTCCGCGGGCTCGGGCTCGGCGGCGTCCTCGGCCTCCGCTTCAGCCTCTGCCTCGGGCTCCTCGTCGACGGCGGCCTCGGCCTCTTCCTCGGCTTCAGCCTCAGCCTCCGGCTCTTCCGCCGCGGACTCCTCCTCGACGACTTGCTCCTCTACAGCCTCCGCAACGGGCTCTGCCTCGGGCGCAGCCGGCTCAGCCTCCTGCACCTCTGCGCTCTGCTCCTCCGGAGCCGGCTCCTCCGCCGGCTCGTCAGGCTCGGCCCCGCCAACCTGGTCGGTCCCCGTGCCGTCGAGCTCCTGGTGCGCAGGCAGGCCGCAGTAGCGCGAGCCGGGCAGCGCCGCGTTCGGGCAGCGGCGGCCGTTGGTCATGATCGCCGCGCAGCGCCCCGCGACGTCCTCCTCCTGGTAGCCGAGCTCCGCCTCTTCCTTGGCGAACTCGGTCTCGGAGCGGATGTCCACCCGCCAGCCGGTGAGCCGCGCGGCCAGGCGGGCGTTCTGGCCCTCCTTGCCGATCGCAAGCGACAGCTGGTCGTCCGGCACGATCACCGTGGCCTGCTTGTTCTCGTCGTCGACGAGCACCTCGCGCACGCGCGCGGGCGACAGCGCCTTGGCCACGAAGCGCGCCGGCTCCTCGTTGAAGGGGATGATGTCGATCTTCTCGCCGCGCAGCTCGGACACGACCATGCGCACACGGGAGCCACGCGGGCCCACGCAGGCGCCGACCGGGTCCACGCCGCCGGCGTGCGAGACCACCGCGATCTTCGAGCGGTAGCCGGGCTCGCGCGCGACGTTCTGGATCTCCACCAGGCCGTCGGCGATCTCCGGCACCTCGAGCTCGAACAGCTTGCGGATCAGCTCGGGCGAGCGGCGCGAGACGATGATGCTCGGGCCCTTCGCCTGGGCGGAGACGTCGGTGATGATCGCCTTGATGCGCTGACCGTGGTCGTAGCGCTCGTTGTCGACCTGCTCGGACTTGGGCAACAGCGCCTCGACGCGCTCGCGGAGCTGCACGAGCGTGTAGCGGGAGTCGGACTGCTGGACGATGCCGGTGATCAACTCGCCGACGCGGTCCTGGTACTCCTCGAACATCATGTCGCGCTCGGCCTCGCGGATCCGCTGGAGGATCACCTGCTTGGCGGTCTGC
>DATNBJ010000239.1:0-8476 GCA_035572055.1 Thermoleophilaceae bacterium
CGTGGCCCACAGGGATGCCGCCATGTTCACGATCAGCCCCAGGCCGTAGAGGCCGAACAGGTCCACGCCGCTGCCGCCGACCTTCATCCCCGCGATCAGGGCGATGATCGTGAGCAGCGTCCAGACGACGAACGAGCGGAACAGGGCGGCGAGCATGTAGCCGACCACGATCGCGCCCCGGCGCGGCGCCGACAAGAGCCAGCGCTGTCCGAACCCCGACTCGAAGTCGCGGGCGATGCCGAAGCCCGTGAACACGCCGCCGAACGCCGCCGACTGCAGGACCACGAACACGAACTGGAACGCCGTGTAGCCGTTCGGGAAGTTGAAGTCCGGCACCTTGCTGACGCTCGACAGGCCGCCGGCGAACGCGCTGAAGAAGAACAGCGGGAAGATCAGCGACGGGATCAGGAACGCCGGGTTGGTCAGGAAGTTGTGGATCGAGCGCCAGGAGATCGCCAGCGCCACGCTGCGGAAGCTCGCCCGGCTCATGTGCGCACCAGCCTGGACTTGAGGGACACGCTCGCGAGGAACAGGGCGATCACCGCGATGGCCGCGGCGATCCCGAACCCGAGCGCCAGCGCCTCGGCGTCCCAGCCCGTGACGAGCAGCGAGCGGATGCCCTCGATCAGGTACGAGACCGGGTTGTAGGTGGCCACCGTCCGGAACCAGTCGGTCTGGATCAGGTTGCGCGGCAGGCTCATCGACGAGAGGAACAGGAAGACGAAGAAGACGGGGAACATCCCCTGCACCGCCTCGCCGCTGCCGGTCCGCAGGGCCACCACCAGGCCGAGCGCGCCGAACCCGAGCGTGATCAGCATCGACAGGGCGACGAGCACCAGCACGCCGGCGAACCCCGCGGCGAAGTGAGCGCCCACCGCCGCGCCCACGATGAGGAACGCCACCGCCTGCACCAGCCCGAGGATCAGGCTGCCGGTGAGCAGCCCGACGAGCAGCGCCGAGCCGCGCAGCGGCGTGAGCGCCAGGCGGTTGAGGAAGCCGGTCTCGATGTCGCGTGCCATGTCGGTGCCGGAGTTGATGACGCCGAAGAGCGCGCCCTGGAGGAACGGGATCGCCAGCGCGAACGTGACGAACGAGTTCGTCGGGAAGCCTGGAAGCTGGGTGACCCGCTGGAGCCCGGACGCGTTGATCGCGAGCAGCATCAGCGGAAAGACCAGCGACGGGATCACCTGCGCCGGCTGACGGAAGGTCCGCAGCGCCGAGCGGCGCGCCACCTGCGAGACCTGCGTGACGGCCGTCGCCGTCACGCGGGCACCGCCTCGGGCTCGCCCGCCTCTTCCTCCTCCTCCCCGGCGCCCTCCAGCGAGCGGCCGGTCTTGGCGAGGAACACGTCGTCGAGCGACGGCGCGTGCAGGTGGAGGTTCTCCACGGCGATGTTCTCGGCGTCGAGCGCGCGAACCACGCCGGCCAGGTCCGAGTCGCCGCCGCTCAGCCGCACCGACACGCCCTTGGCGGACGTGCCCGCGCGCTCCCCGAAGCGGAGCAGCACCTCGGCCATCCGCTCGCGGTCGGCGTGATCGCGCGGAATCGCCTCGAGCGTGGGCAGGCCGATCTCCGCCTTCAGCGCCGACGGCTTGCCCTCGGCCACGAGGAGGCCGTGGTCGATGATTCCCACGCGGTCGGCCAGCACGTCGGCCTCCTCGAGGTACTGGGTGGTGAGGAAGACCGTGACGCCGTCGTCCGACGCGAGGCGGCTCACCTCCTCCCAGAGCGCCGTGCGGCTCTGGATGTCGAGGCCGGTGGTGGGCTCGTCGAGGAAGAGGATCGGCGGGCTGTGCACGAGCGCCAGCGCCAGGTCGAGCCGGCGCTTCATGCCGCCCGAGTAGCCGCCCACCTTGCGGTCGGCCGCCTCGATCAGGCCCACGCGCTCGAGCAGCTCGTCGCCGCGCTTCTGCCGCTCGGCCTTGGAGAAGCCGTGCATGGCGGTCTGGAGGCGCATGTGGTCGCGGCCCGTCAGGAACGGGTCGAGCGCGGCCTCCTGGAGCGCCGCGCCGATCGAGCGGCGCACATCCGGTCCCTGGGCGACCACGTCGTAGCCCGCCACCCTGGCCGTACCCGCGGTGGGCGGCAGCAGCGTGGTGAGCATGAGCACGGTGGTGGACTTGCCCGCGCCGTTCGGGCCGAGGAAGCCGTAGATCTCGCCCGGCGCGACGTACAGGTCGATCCCGTCGACCGCGCGCGGGCCCTTCTTGAACTCTCTGACGAGGCCCTGTGCCTCGATGCTCGCGGGGCGATGTTCTGTCATGGGATCACAGTGTAACTAAATCGTTCGTGGTCCCAATTAATTGCCGGCGGGCCGCGGCCGGCAGTGCCGTCAGGAGGCGGAGTAGTACTCGGCCTCGCCGATCACCGGCTCGACCGTCTGCGGCTCGGTGCGGCCCGCGCGCCTGCGGGCCGAGAACATGGTGCCACGCGCCTCCACCACAGGCAGGACGCGGGCGAGCCCGGTGGGCTTCGTCATGTCGCCGTAGAGCGCGTCGATCCCGCCGCGCATGAAGTACGCCTCGTGCCAGAAGCCGGTGCCGCCTGAGTCCTTCATGAACTGCCGCCACCAGAGCTTGTGGGGCTCCGAGCGGGTCCAGCGCTCGAGGCTGTCGAGGTCGCGCCAGTACTGGCGCATGCCGAGGTGTGGCGGAATCAGCGACCACACCAGGTCCTCGTGCAGCAGCAGCCCGTCGGGCTCCGCCTTCCATGACTTCTGGATCTGAGGACCGAGGCCGAACAGCCGCGCCAGCCCGCGCGGCCGCCGCACCTTCATCCCCAGATAGATCACCACGAGGTCGGGATAACCGCTGAGGTCGACCGTGTCGCGCTTCGGTCCCATCTGCTCCTCCTTCGCCGGAGGGCGCCTCCCGGATCAGCCCGACTCTATGAAGAGGGCGCGCCCCTCCGCAACCACGCGATCCTCGTCGCGGACGGAGCCCACCACCCAGATCTTGCTCCCGTCGCGGCTCTCCTCCCGAGCGTCGAGCTGGAGGAACACGCCGACTGGCGCGGGCGCGAGCAGGTCCACCTCGAGGCGCCGCGTCGGTCCCCGGACGCCCTGCTCCCAGATCACCATCGCCATCGCCTCGTCGAGCGCGCTGGCCAGGATGCCGCCGTGGGCGACGTTCGGGGGCCCCTGGTGGTCCTGCTTGAGGAAGAAGCGCCCGGTCACGCCGCCGGCCGACCGCTCGAGCTCCATCTGGAGACCGAACAGGTTCGCGCTGCCGCAGCCGAAGCAGAGCTCGTGGTGAGTGAGCGTCACGCGCGCGCGAGCAGCTGGCGCAGCACGTAGTGCAGGATCCCGCCGTGGCGGTAGTAGAGCCACTCGTTCGGCGTGTCGATCCGCACGGTGGCGTCGAAGGCGATCGGCTCGCCGTCCTCCGGCGTGGCGCCCACGCGCAGGCTGCGCGCGCCCTCCGACAGCTCCTCGAGGTCGAACACCTCGTGCCCGGTGAGCCCAAGCGACTCCGCGGTCTGGCCCTCGCGGAACTGAAGCGGCAGGATGCCCATCCCCACGAGGTTCGAGCGGTGGATGCGCTCGTAGCTCTCGGCGATCACGAAGCGCACGCCCAGCAGGAGCGGACCCTTGGCGGCCCAGTCGCGGGAGCTGCCGGAGCCGTACTCCTTGCCCGCGAGCACACCGAGCGGCACGCCCTCGTCGGCGTACTGCATCGCGGCCTCGAAGATCGTGGTCTCGCCGCCGTCGGGCAGGTGCAGCGTGAAGCCGCCCTCCGTGCCGGGCGCGAGCTGGTTGCGCAGCCGCACGTTCGCGAACGTGCCGCGCATCATCACCTCGTGGTTGCCGCGCCGAGAGCCGTAGGAGTTGAAGTCCTTCTGCTCGACGCCGCGCTCGAGGAGGTAGCTGCCCGCGGGCGAGTCCTTCTTGATCGCGCCGGCCGGTGAGATGTGGTCGGTGGTCACGCTGTCCCCGAGCAGCGCGAGGACTCGCGCGCTCTTGATTTGCTGGAAGTCGCCGGGCGCCTCGTTCGGCATCCCGTCGAAGTAGGGCGGGTGCTTCACATAGGTCGAGTCGGGGTCCCAGGCGTAGCGGTCGCCCTCGGGCACGTCGAGCGCGTTCCAGGTCTCGTCGCCCTCGAACACCTCGCCGTAGCTGCGCGTGAACATCTCTGACTGCACGGCGTGCTCGATCGTGTCGTGGATCTCCTTCTGGCTCGGCCAGATGTCCTTCAGGTAGACGGGCTCGCCGTCCGATCCCTCGCCGAGCGGCTGGTCGAAGATGTCGGCGTCCATCCGTCCCGCCAGCGCATAGGCGACCACCAGCGGCGGGCTGGCGAGGTAGTTCATCTTCACCTCGGGGTGGATGCGCCCCTCGAAGTTGCGGTTGCCGGAGAGCACGCTGCACACCGCCAGGTCGCCGCTCGTCACGGCCTCCGAGATCTCCGGCGGCAGCGGGCCCGAGTTGCCGATGCACGTCGTGCAGCCGTAGCCCACCAGGTTGAACTGGAGCTGCTCCAGGTACTCGGTCAGGCCCGCCTTGTCGAGGTACTCGGTGACCACCTTGGAGCCCGGCGCCAGGCTGGTCTTCACCCACGGCCGGCGCTTCAGCCCGCGCTCCACCGCCTTCTTGGCGAGCAGGCCCGCGCCCACCATCACAGACGGGTTGGAGGTGTTCGTGCAGCTCGTGATCGCGGCGATCACCACGGCGCCGTGGCGGAGCTTGAAGCTGTCGCCGTTCAGCGTCACCGGGACCCCGTCCGTCTCGTCGGCCACCGCGGTGGCGGCGGGCTCGACGCCCGCGTCCGCGTCCGGCTCGCCCACCCCGGTCACGCCGGCCATCGCCGCCGGCGGGTCGCTGGCGGGGAAGCTCTCCGCCGCGGCCTCGTCGGCGTCGTGCAGCGCGTGGCCGTGACCGTTCTCGCCGAGGTTCGACGCGAGCGCCTCGCGGAACGCCTGGTGCGCCTCGCTGAGCAGCACGCGGTCCTGCGGGCGCTTCGGCCCGGCGAGGCTCGGCTCCACGGTCGACATGTCCAGCTCGAGCGTGTCGGAGTAGGTGGCCTCCTCGGAGCTCTCGTCGTGGAAGAGGCCCTGCTCCTTGGTGTAGGCCTCGACCAGCGCCACGAGCTCCTTGGGGCGGCCGGTGAACTCCAGGTAGCGGAGCGTCTCCCTGTCCACCGGGAAGATCCCGCACGTGGCGCCGTACTCGGGCGACATGTTGCCGATCGTGGCCCGGTCGGCCAGCGGCATGTTCGCCAGGCCGTCGCCGTAGAACTCCACGAACTTGCCCACCACGCCCTTGGCGCGCAGCATCTGGGTGACCGTGAGCACGAGGTCGGTGGCGGTCGAGCCCTCGGGCAGCGCGCCGGTGAGCCTGAAGCCCACCACCTGCGGCAGCAGCATCGACACCGGCTGGCCCAGCATCGCGGCCTCGGCCTCGATGCCGCCCACGCCCCAGCCGAGCACGCCCAGGCCGTTGATCATCGTGGTGTGCGAGTCGGTCCCGACGAGCGTGTCGGGGAACGCGACGCCGTCGCGCTCGTAGACCACGCGGCCCAGGTACTCCAGGTTCACCTGGTGGCAGATGCCGGTGTTCGGCGGCACCACGGCGAAGTTGTCGAACGCGGTCTGGCCCCAGCGCAGGAACGCGTAGCGCTCGCGGTTGCGCTGGAACTCGAGCTCGGCGTTGTGGGCGAACGAGGTGCGCGAGAGGAACTCGTCCACCTGGATCGAGTGGTCGATCACGAGCTCGGCGGGCTGGAGCGGATTGATCTTGGCGGGATCGCCGCCCATCGCGGCCATCGCCTCGCGCATGGCCGCCAGGTCCACGATCGCGGGCACGCCGGTGAAGTCCTGCATCAGCACGCGGCTGGGCGTGAAGGCGATCTCCTCGCTCGGCTGGGCCGTGGCGCTCCAGCGCGCGACCTTCTCCACGTCCTCCGCCGTCACCGCCTCGCCGTCCTCGGTGCGAAGCAGGTTCTCCAACAGGATCTTCAGCGAGTACGGGAGCCGCGCGACGTCGTACTTCGACTGGAGCGCGTCGAGCCGGAAGATGTCGTAGCCGCGATCCCCGACCGTGAGCTGCGACCGCGATCCAAAGCTGTCTGCCACGTCCTGAACCCTACTAACGCCTACTCTCGACCGATGGGACCGCCCCACGACCTGACCTGCGTCGTGCACGTCCATTCGACCCATTCGGACGGCACGGGCACGGTGCCCGAAATCGCCGCGGCGGCCGCCCGCAACGGCGTGGACGTCGTGCTCCTCACCGACCACGACACGCTGGCCGCCCGCCGCTCCGGCGAGGAGCGCTGGCACGGGTCCACGCTCGTGCTGGTGGGCGAGGAGGTGTCGCCCAGGGGCCGCGATCACTTCCTCGCCTTCGGGATCGACAGGGAGATCAAGCGCGGCCTCCCGTCCGCCGGCATCTGCGCCGCGGCCACGGAGCAGGGCGGGTTCGGCTTCGCGGCCCACCCGTGGTCGGCGGGCTCGCAGGTGGTGAAGCGGCCGGGCGCGATGCCCTGGACCGACATCGACTGCGACGGCCTCGAGGGGCTCGAGGTGTGGAGCTTCGTGACCGACACGCTGGAGTCGCTGAGGTCGGTCCGCGAGATCGCAGGCTTCCTGCGCGACCCGGCGCGCACGCTCGACCACCCGCCCGCCCAGAACGTCTCCGAGTGGGACCGCCTGGGCGCCCGCCGCCGGGTGGTGGGAATCGCGGGCATCGACGCGCACCAGATCGGCATCCGCGTGCGGGGCCGCGTGCCGATCAAGCTGATGTCCTACGCCCGCTCCTTCCGCTACCTGCACACCCACGTGCTCTGCGACGAGCCGCCGAACGGCGACGTCGATCACGACCGGGACCAGGTCTACGCCGCGCTGCGCGCGGGCCGCTGCTACATGGCTGTGGACTCGCTGGCGCCCGCACGAGGGTTCGCGTTCGGGGCGGATGGCCTGGCGATGGGAGCGGAGGCGCCGGCGGGGCCGGTCACGCTGACGGCCGCGACACCGCGGCCGGCGTCACTGCGGCTTCTGAAGGACGGGACGGAGATCGCGCGCACGGACGGCGCATCGCTGGAACACGCGGTGTCCGAGCCGGGCGTCTACCGCGTGGAGGCCCGGCTCACGGCCCTTGGCCGCGAGCGCACCTGGATCCTGTCGAACCCGATCTACCTGCGCTGAACGGCAGCAATGAGGGAAGGGCTGGACCTGGCTGGGATTCGGTCTGTATGCCAGTCCGAATCGCAGCCACGTCTGGTCCCCAGCGCCGCGAAGCTGCCCGCGACCGCGGGCGGACGAGCGCCCTACTCGGAGATCCCCACCGTCTCGAGCGCCTCGTCCCGATTCCTAAAGACCTTTCCCCACACGACGAGCCCGTCCTCCAGCCGCCACACGAAGGTGGCCGGATCGTCGGCCACCGAGCCCTGGCGGGCTGTGTAGATGCGGCCGAACACCAGCACGTAGTCGCCCGCGTGGCGGTACTCCTGGATCGTCAGGTCGAGGCGCTCCCAGGTCTCGCCGACGTCGTTCAGGTACTGGCGCATGCCCGAGTGGCCGACGTAGGTGCGGTACTCGCGGGCGGGCGTCGGCGCGGGCTCGAAGAGGAAGTCCTCGTCCAGCACCTCCACCATGGCTTCGCCATCCCGGCGCGCGAAGGCGTCGAGCAGCCGGGTGACCACTTCCACGTTCGCCCGGCCCATCCCACCCGAGATGCGCCGTCCGTCGCCGGATGGCGGAGTCATCCGGGCCGGATGCGAAGCGCGTGTGAGCAACAGCGAAACGTGGCCCGTGAACGGCGGGCTCGCGAGTCCATCTCACGGAGTTATAGAGGGCGCTAGAGACGGGCGGCCACGGCGGCGGCCGCAATCAACACAAGTGCCATGGACAGCGCCCGCAGCGCTCCGTCGAGTGGAGCGGCCATCCCGTCGGCCGTCAGGTCGCGCGTGGAACCGTCGTCGAGCGTCTGCGAACCGCTGACCGACACGGTCCGGCGCCGCAGCTCACGGGCCGGCGTACTCAGGCGCCGCTGCGCCAGGCTCAGCCCGAAGCAGCCCGCCGCGACCGCCACGCCCTCGAACCGGAGCGTCAGCGCGTTCGCCCAGTAGCTGGTGAACGCCGGAAATGCGCCCCACGCCAGCGCGAACCAGAAGTCGCTGTGAAAGCGCCCGCCGAACAGCTCGAGGTTGTAGGCGACAACGATGAACGCCCCCGCGGCCACGAACGGCACCAGGGAGACGGACACGATCGCGACCCCGGCCACGCCGATCGCCACGGCGCCCGCCAGCCCGACCACGGCGAGTGCCACCAGCGCGCGGTCGGACAGCCGCGTGTGAAGCGGATGGCCGTGCAGCTCGTCCAGGGCGTGCGCGCACACGCCCACCCCGAGGAAGAACGCGCCGAGCGCCGCGAGCAGGCGGTCCGCGTGCACGACCGGCGCCACAGCGGCGCCGAGCGCCACGTAGCTCAGGTGCCAGGCCGTGTACGGCGGGTGCAGCAGCGTGGCCAGGTCGCGCCAGCC
>DATNBJ010000240.1:0-13841 GCA_035572055.1 Thermoleophilaceae bacterium
GAGGGGATCGCGTGGCTGCCCGCCACCGGCATCGCCTCGCGGTACTCGTACACGCGGGCGTTCGAGCCGGTGTGGCGGACGGCGTACACGAGCCGGCCGACCACGTCGAGCGTCGCCCCGCTGCCGCAGACCACGAGGGCCGCGGGGTCGAGGGCGCGCATCGCGCGGGACAGGCGCTCCTGGGCCAGGCTCATGGAGAGCAGCAGCACCCGGAAGCCCGCACGGCGGAGGCCGAGCTCGAGCGACTGGACGTGGAGCGACTCCAGGTCGAGGCGGTTGCTCGAATCGAACAGCAGGATGCCCTCGGCCCGGGTGGCGGCGGGCACGACGCGCCGCGCGGCATGCAGCCAGCCGGTGGCCCAGCGGCAGGCGAGCTCGTACTCGGCCTCGCGACCCTCACGGTCGCGCACCGAATCGAGCGCCGGAAGCATGAGGTCCTCCACCGAGCGCTCGACCGAGCGCACGGCGAGGCTCTCCTCCATCACGCGATCGGCCAGCGCGTCGTCGAAGCGATCGAACGCCTCCACGAGCCGAGCGGCCGAGGTCGGGCCCTCGCCGCGCTGGCGGGCCACCTCGATCGCAGAGGAGATGTTGTGCGTCTCGAGCAGCGCCCGCCGCAGTGCCTCGAGCTCAGTGAGGTCGTACTGCCTGTGGCCGCCGCTGGTGCGCCTCGGCTTCGGATAGCCGAACCGCCGCTCCCAGCTGCGAAGCGTGTTGGGGCTCACCCCCAGAAGTTCTGCCGCCGCGTTCGTCCTGATGCCGCTCATCGCCTTCTCCTTTTAGAGAAGTCAGCCAAGCTGAATCCCCCACCGACTTGCGCAGGTTTTCCTGGTTTTTGCGCACTTTGACAAGCCATGAACCCGTTCTTGCACGGATTCACCGCTGGTATCGGCGTGGAAGCTGCAGGAACCTGCCAGCAGCCGCCCAATTGGACGGATGTCCGATTTCCTGCAGCCGGTTTTAGGAGAGAAGCGGCTCTAGAGCCACAAGCGCCCCGCGCGGCGGGCCGCAGCTCGAGACACGTGCCTCGAGGCGACGGAAGCTCGGACGCGCGCCGCGCTCGAGCTCGATCGGCAGCAGGATCACGTCCCTGTCGCCGCCGGCCGCCCGGCCCACTCGGAGCGCGAGCTCCTCGAGACCCAGTGGGCAGGTGATCGTGGTGAAGAGCATCGAGCCCACGAGATCCATCTCGGGGCCGAAGATGCGCTCTGCCGCCTCGCTGACCGCGCTGATGCGAAGGTCCTCGGTGACGATGAGGAACGCCATCCCGTCGCTCGGCAGTGCGTCACGCTCGCAGACGAGCATCACGCCCATGCCGCAGTCGGAGCAGACGCGTTCGACGTCGGGCGGGTTGAAGCCGAGCTCGCGCTCCTCGCGGGTCATGCCGCAGCGGGAGCAGAAACGAATTCGGTCTGTGAGGGCCGATCGAACGGAGCCGAGGAACGGCCGGTCGGCCAGGGCCATGGTCATCATGAGTGCGATTCCTTCGAGTCCAGTGGGGGAAGGGGGTTCCGGTCCTCCGTGATCCGATCAGAACATGAGCCTGCGCGAGCGCGCCTGCCCCTTGGCGCGAATGCACGAGCTCGGGCCGCGAAGGTGTGCGCGTTCGGCGCAATCGCGCTGTTCGTGGCCGCCTGTGGGCGTCATACCGGGCTCGACAAGGCGCCCACGGCCTGCGTAGGCGGCCGTGCGAGCCAGCGCGTGGCGGCCCTGCGCGCCGCGCTGTTGACGGCCCCGGAACCCGTTGCCCTCTCGGATGGCACCCGCATCTCCGACTGCCTGGCGCACGACTCGGGCAGCGGCGACATCCAGACGGTCGGCTCCGCGCTGCTCACCGTGACGCAGGAGCTGGCGGACGCGAGCCGGCGCCGTCGCTCGGACGTGGCGCTCACCCAGCTCGGCTACCTGATCGGCGCCGCGCACCGGGGCGCCGCCAGCGCGCAGGGAGTGGCGGACGAGGTGGTGCGGCGGCTCGACCAGGAGCTCCAGGACGTGGACGTCAGCGCGCCCGCCTACCAGACGGGGGAGCGGGCCGGACGCGCGGGTGGCTAGATTTCGGGACATGACCGATCAGACCGTTGAGCAGGAGCTTTGGGGCGGAGAGACCCGCAAGGCAGTTGAGAACTTCAAGGTGTCCGGCGAGCGCGTGCCGGCGCCCGTCGTGCACTGGCTGGCGCGCATCAAAGCCGAGGCCGCGCGCACCAACGCGGAGCTCGGGCTTCTCGACCCTGAGCTGGCCGAGCGCATCGCAGCCGCCGCGGACGACGTGGCGAACGGCCAGCACGACGACCAGTTTCCGATCGACGTCTTTCAGACGGGCTCGGGCACATCGTCGAACATGAACGCCAACGAGGTGATCGCGAACCTCGCGGGCGAGGGGGTGCACCCCAACGATCACGTGAACTTCGGGCAGTCCTCGAACGACGTGTTCCCGTCCGCCGTCCACCTCGCCGCGCTCGCCGAGTCGCGCGACAGGCTCGTGCCTGCGCTCGAGCGGCTGTCCGCCTCGCTGGCCGCGAAGGCCGACGAGTTCAAGGACGTCGTGAAGGTGGGCCGCACGCACCTGATGGACGCCGTGCCGGTCACGCTCGGCCAGGAGTTCGGCGGCTACGCCACCCAGGCGCGGCTCGGCGCGGAGCGCGTGAAGGATGCCCTCGGGCGCGTGGCACAGATCCCGCTCGGCGGCACCGCCACGGGCACCGGTCTGAACACGCATCCCGAGTTCGCCTCGCGCGTGCGCGCGAAGCTGGCGCAGTCCACGGGCGTGGAGGCCGGGCCGCCGGCCGACCCGTTCGAGGCGCAGGGCAACCGCGACGCTCTCGTGGAGCTGTCCGGCGCGCTCAAGGTCGTGGCCGTGTCGCTCACGAAGATCTCGGGCGACCTCGCGCTGATGGGCTCCGGCCCGCGCACCGGCCTGTCGGAGATCGCGCTGCCCGAGCTGCAGAAGGGCTCGTCGATCATGCCCGGCAAGGTCAACCCGGTGATTCCGGAGGTCGTGCTCCAGGTGGGCGCCCAGGTGATCGGCAACGACACGGCCATCACGATCGGCGGCATGCAGGGTCAGTTCGAGCTGAACGTGCGCGTGCCCCTGATCGCTCGCAACCTGCTCCAGTCGATCGGCCTCCTGACGAGCGCCGCCACGCTGCTCGCCACGAAGTGCGTGGACGGGATCGAGGCGAACGAGGACGTGAACCTGCACAACGCGGAGTCCACGCCGGCGATCGCCACCGCGCTCAACATGGAGATCGGCTACGACAAGGCCACCGAGATCGTCAAGGAGTCCGTGGCCTCACGGCGCACGATCCGCGAGGTGGCCCGCGAGCACGGGGTCGACGACGAGACGCTCGACAGGGCGCTCGATCTGAAGAAGATGGTGCGGCCGGGGAGCTAGGTCCTAGGCCGCGCGTTGCTTGGCGGCGCGCTTCGCGCGGTACATCTCGGAGTCGGCCCGCCGCATGAGCGGCTCGATGTCGGATCCGTGCTCGGGCCAGATGGCGCGGCCCACGCTCGCACCCACGTTGAGCACGTGCTCGCCGATCACGAACGGCTCGCTGAAGGCGTCCTCGACGCGGGTCGCCGCGGCGTCCACCTCATCGGAGTCGCTCACGTCCGAGAGGATGATCGCGAACTCGTCGCCGCCCAGGCGGGCCACGGTGTCGCCGGCGCGCACGGTGGCGAGCAGGCGGACCGCCACGAGCTGAAGCAGCTCGTCGCCGGTGGCGTGGCCCCACTCGTCGTTCACCGTCTTGAAGCAGTCGAGGTCCACGAAGAAGAGGCCGACGGGACGGCCGCTGCGTTCGGCCGCGGCCATCGCCTGCTCCATCCGCTCGCTGAAGAGGGCGCGGTTGGCGAGCCCGGTGAGGCCGTCGTGCGATGCCTGGTGGCGCATGCGGTCGATCAGCCGCGCGGTCTGAAGCGCGCTGGCCGCCTGCGCGACGACACCCGAGAGGCGGTCGCGGAGATCACGGCTCGGCTCGAGCCGGCCCGGATCGTCGGCCACCACCACGCTCAGGGAGCCGAGGTACTCGCCGCGCGCGACGATCGGGGCCACCACCAGCGCCGCCATGTCGTAGCGCTCCAGTACGTCGCGGACGAGCGGCTCGTCCGAGTCGCGGCCGTAGAAGATCGGCTCGGCGTTGGGCGCGGCGAGCTGGTTCGGGATGCTCGGACTCTGGTGGGCCTCGAACTGGGTCGCGTGGTCCTCGAACTGGACCCCGGACGTGGCCAGGCACTTGAGCGCCTCGGCGTCCGCGTCCCAGACCCAGACGCTCACGCGGTCGCAATCGACGATGGCGGGCACGGCGTCGGCCAGCCGAGCGGCCACCTCGTCGCTTGTGTCGGCGTCGGCCAGCGAGCGGGCCAGCTCGAGCAGCGCCTCCGCCTCCTCGTGGCCGCGCTTGGCCTCGTCGAGGGCCGTGGCGCCGTCGAGGGCGGTGGCGGCGTAGCGGGCGTAGAGCTCGAGCAGGTAGCGCTCCTGGGGGAAGAAGTTGCTGTCCGACATCGCCACGAGCCGGCCATAGTCCCGTCGCTCGGAGCTGACGTCGGCCATGAGCCATGTGCGGGGGAGCTGGTCGGCGGGGGTGTCGAGCAGCCGGATGGCCAGCTGCTCCGCCTCCGCCGAGTCGAAGCCGCTGTGGTGGCAGCGCAGGTCGGACTCGTCGTCGTGCCGCACCGCCAGGAGGTAGCGCGGGGCGCGCACCGCGGTGGCGGCGCGCTCGGTGATGTTTGCGAGCACCGAGTCGAGGTCGGTGTCGGCGATCAGGTCGGTGGCGGTGGCGTAGACGCTCTCGAGCCGCTCGGTCAGCGCGCTCAGCTGTGACTCGAGAACGGCGATGTGGGTGGTCGGGTCGCTGCGCTCGCTGGCGAGCTCGGCGTCCCACGCGACCTCATAGGTGCAGCAGTCGTCACCGCGCGCCTGGCAGGTGGTCTCCTCGACGGTTGCGGGCGGCAGACCGAAGAGGACGGTCGGCTGGCCGAGCAGGCCCTGGGCCCAGTCGCAGTGCTCGCGCGTGCGCTCGAAGCCGGCGTGCACGCGGCTGACGATCAGAGCACGCCCCGGCTCGACCTCGAGCGGCTCGAGGTCGGTGATCGTCGTGAACTTGCTCGCGCTCAGCGTGATCTGCCGATACACCTCCTCCGGCGAGCCGAGCGAGCGCAGCAGCGTGGCCACCGGCGTGCCGGCGTGCTGGGCCACAGCCTCCTCGCCGACGCGGCGGGCGATCTGCGCGTCGCCGGTCACCTCGGCGGCAGCCTTGAAGAGGGCGAGCGACTCGTCGAGCGAGATCCAGTTGGTCGTGTCGTCGAGGTAGGCGACGGAGCGGGTCGAGCCGGCGAGCTCCAGCAGCTCCTTCAGCCCGTCCTCGCCGCGCATCCGCCGGACCAGCCGGAGCAGCACGCTCGATTGCGTGCAGGCGAGATGCCGGCCGCCGTCAGCGGCGCTCCCCTGTTCGGCTGCCTCCATACCCCAGATTTATCGGCAGGCGCGCCCGCCGACTCAAGGGGCTGATCAGTCCATGTTGACCGCGACGTACTTGGTCTCGAGGTACTCCTCGATGCCCTCGAAACCGCCCTCGCGTCCGATGCCCGACCATTTCCAGCCACCGAACGGGGCAGCCGCGTTGGAGACCATGCCCTGGTTGAGGCCGACCATGCCCGTCTCGAGCCCCTCGATCACGCGGATCGCGCGCTTGAAGTTGCTCGTGAAGACGTAGGCGACAAGGCCGAACTGGGTGTTGTTGGCCGCCTCGATCGCGTCCTCCTCGGACTCGAACGAGGTGACCGGGGCCACCGGCCCGAAGATCTCCTCCTCGAGCAGGCGTGCGCTCGGCGGCACGTCGCCCAGCACGGTGGGCTCGTAGAAGTAACCGGCGCCGTCGACCGACTGGCCCCCGACCACGACCTTGGCCCCCTTCTCCCGAGCGTCCCCCACCAGCTCCTCGACCTTGTCGATGGCGTCCTGGTTGATCAGCGGACCGACCTTCACGTCCTCCTCCGTGCCGCGGCCCACCTTCAGCGCGCCCATCTTGTCGGCGAGCTTCTTGGCGAACTCCTCGGCCACCGGCTCGGCCACGTGGAAGCGGTTGGCGGCGGTGCAGGCCTCGCCGATGTTGCGCATCTTGGCGAGCAGAGCTCCCTCCACGGCGGCGTCGAGGTCGGCGTCCTCGAACACGAGGAACGGGGCGTTGCCGCCGAGCTCCATCGACACCTTCAGGATCTGCTCGGCCGCCTGCTCGAGCAGGACGCGGCCCACCTCGGTGGAGCCGGTGAACGAGAGCTTCCGCGCGCGCGGGTCGCGGATCAGCGGCTCCATCGTGCGGCCGGACGACGAGCTCGTGATCACGTTGAGAACGCCGCCGGGGAGCCCCGACTCCTCGAGGATCTGCGCCAACGCCAGCATCGACAGCGGCGTCTGGCTGGCCGGCTTCATCACGATCGTGCAGCCGGCGGCGAGCGCGGGGCCGATCTTGCGGGTGCCCATCGCCATCGGGAAGTTCCAGGGCGTGATCATGATCGAGGGGCCGATCGGCTGCTTGAGCGTCAGCACGCGACCCACCCCATTGCCGCCGATGTTGTACTGGCCGTGGATGCGCGTGGCCTCGCCTGAGAACCAGCGGAAGAACTCCGCCGCGTAGGCGATCTCCGCCTTCGACTCCGCCACCGGCTTGCCCATCTCGAGCGTCATCAGCAGCGCCAGCTCGTCGGCGCGCTCGGTCAGCTTCTCGAACGCCCGGCGCAGGATCTCCCCGCGCTCGATCGCGGGCACGTCCTTCCAGGAGGACTGGGCCTCGACCGCCGCGTCGAGCGCGGTCATGGCCTCCTCGGGCGACGCGTCCGCCACCTCGGCGATCGCCTCGCCCGTGGCCGGGTCCTCGACCTCGAGCGTGCCGCCCGCGGCATCGCGCCACTCGCCTCCGATGTAGAGGCGCTTCTCGACCTTGTCTACGACCGTCTGTTCCTGCGTAGCAATGCTCATGTCGCCACCGTTTCCGTACCGAGTTCTTCCGAGATCGCAACGTCGATCGAATAGTCGATGGGAAGCACGATCAGCGTTGGAACGTCCATAGCCAGTGCTTCCCGGAGACGCCGCGGGAAATCTTCAACCGACTCGCAGCGCCAGGCCGGCATCCCGAAGGACTCGGCCATGCGCACGAAGTCGGGGTTGGTGAAGTCGACGCCGAAGTGGCGGCCGAACTTCTTGTCCTGCTTCCAGACGATCGAGCCGTACTGGCGGTTCTCCCAGATCACCGTGACGAACGGCGTCCTGAGGCGCATCGCGGTCTCGAGCTCCTGGCAGTTCATGAGGAAGCCGCCGTCGCCGTTCACCGCCACGACCTTGCGATCGGGGTGGACGAGCTTGGCGGCGATCGCCGCCGGGATCGCGAAGCCCATCCCCGCCAGGCCGTTCGCGATCAGCACCGTGTTGGGCTCGTAGGCGGGGAACATGCGGCCGATCCACAGCTTGTGCAGGCCCACGTCCGAGACCAGCACGTCCTCGCGGCCGAGCGCCTGGCGGATCTCCCACAGCGCGCGCGGCGGCTGCATCGGGAACTGGTCGTCGTTCTTCGCGGCCTCGAAGCGGCCCTGCACCACCTCGCGCAGGCGCTGCGAGCCGCCCGAGTGCGGCACGTGCCGGCACTCCTCGGCCAGCCTGGCGAGTATGTGGTAGATGTCGCCGATGAGCTCGACCTCGGGCACGAAGTACTCGTCGATCTCCGCGGCGAGCGAGTCGATGCAGATGATCTTCTTGTCGCGCTTCGGGTTCCAGTGCTGCGGCGAGTGCTCCACCAGGTCGTAGCCCATCGCGATCACCACGTCGGCCTCGTCGAAGCCCGCCATGTTGTAGTCGCCTGACTGGAGGCCCACGGAGCCGAGCCCGCGCGGGTCGTCGGGCGGCAGCAGGCCCTTGCCCATGAAGGTCTCGGCCACCGGGATGCCGGTGGCGCGCGTGAACTCCCGCAGCGCCGGCGCCGCGTGGGCGCGAATCACGCCGTTGCCCGCCAGCGCCACCGGGTTCAGGGCTCCGCGGATCAGGTCAGCCGCCTTCAGCAGCTCGCGCGCGCTCGGCTCCGGCTGCACCGGCTTGCGGCGCGGCAGCGGCTGCGCGTCCACCTCGGCGGCCATCACGTCCTCGGGCAGCTCGATGTGGGTGGCGCCCGGCTTCTCCGACTCCGCGACCTTGAACGCCTTCCGAACCACCTCGGGGATGATCGCCGGGTCCGACAGGCGGGCATTCCACTTCGTGATCGGCTGGAACACCCGCGGCACGTCGATGTACTGGTGCGACTCCTTGTGCATCCGCTCGAGGTCGCCCTGGCCGGTGAGGGCCACGAGCGGCGCGCGGTCGAGGAACGCGTCGGCCACCGCGGTGGTCAGGTTCATCGCGCCGGGGCCGAGCGTGCCGAGGCAGACGCCGGCGCGGCCGGTGAGCCGTCCGTACACGTCCGCGATGTAGGCGCCGCCCTGCTCGTGGCGCACGGGCACGAACTCGATCGACGAGTCCGCCAGCGACTCGTTCAGGTCGAGCGTCTCCTCGCCGGGTATGCCGAACACGTGCTTGACGCCCTCGGCTTCGAGGCACTCGACGAAGACGTCGGATGCTTTGCGCGGCACGTTTCGGACTCTACTAACGAGGTCCGGGGTGTCGGGTCTGCCGCATCTTCGGGCCGCTCCGTTTGTTCAACTACCGTTGGTCATCGTGCGTCGAGCCCTTCCACTCGTGGCCCTGCTGCTGCTCTTCGCGGCCTCCGCGCAGGCGGCCACGCGTCAGATCATCCGTGGCGCCGGCTTCGGCCACGGCATCGGGATGAGCCAGTACGGCGCCTACGGCTACGCCAGGCACGGCGCGGGCTACGAGCAGATCCTGGCCCACTACTACCGCGGCACCACGCTGTCGAAGGCGTCGCAATCCGACATCCGCGTGATCCTCCAGAGCGGGTCCAAGACCGCGACGATCACGGGCGTGTCCGACGCGCCCGGCCACCACCTCGACGAGAACGCGACCTACAAGGTGCGGCTGTCGGGGCTCTCCGGCGAGGACCTGCTCGACTCGAAGGGCAAGCAGATCGACCACTACGACGGGCCGCTCGACATCTCGAGCGGCAACGGCATCGTCAAGCTCGGCGGCAAGGCGATGAACGGGCGCACGGGCGGGCACTACCGCGGCTCGCTCGAGTTCCGGCCGAGCCCGTTCGGCGGCCTGGCGGTGGTCAACGTCCTGAGCCTCGACGACTACGTGAAGGGCGTCGTGCCCGGCGAGGTGCCCTCCTCGTGGCCCGCCGAGGCGCTGAAGGCGCAGGCCGTGGCCGCGCGAAGCTACGCGCTCGCCACCGACGCGGGCGGGCCGGTGTTCGACCAGTACCCCGACACCCGCTCGCAGGTGTACACGGGCGCCGACGGCGAGCAGACGAGCACCAACGCGGCCGTCCAGGCCACGGCCAACGAGGTGCTGCGCTACGGCGACGCGATTGCCGCCACCTACTTCTTCTCCACCTCGGGCGGTGAGACCGAGGACATCCAGAACGTCTTCTACGGTGCTGCGCCCCAGCCGTACCTGGTCGGCGTCAGGGATCCCTACGACAAGTTCTCGCCGAAGCACCGCTGGCGGATCGTGATGAGCAAGCGCTCGTTCGTCCGCCGGCTGGGCTCGCTGGTCAAGGGCCGCTACCGCGGCATCAAGGTGCTGCAGCGCGGCGTGTCGCCGCGGATCGTCTGGGCGGCGGTGGTGGGCTCGAAGGGCACCACCCGCGTGCGCGGCGCCACCCTCGAGGCCAAGCTCGGGCTGTTCGACACCTGGGCCTCGTTCAACCGCTTCACCGGCAAGGTCAAGCCCACGCCGGTCACCGCTCCGCCGATCAGTCCCGGCGGGGGCACGCCAGGCACGAGCACCGGCGTGGCCCATCCGGCACGGGAGCCGCGGATGGGAGCGCTGCTCTACGGCAGCATCGCGCCGGCGCCGGCGCCGTCGAAGCGGAAGGCGGTGCTGCAGCTCGAGATGGCCGACGGCCACTGGCGCACGGTGCGCCGCTTCAACCTCCGCGCGGGCGGCGTCTACCGGCTGAAGGTCTCAATGCCCGGCAACTACCGGGTCCTGGCGGGGCCGCTGATCGGGCCGACGCTGTCAGTAGTGCCTAGTGCCTAGAGGCTTGGGCCCCTGTCGTTTCTAGGCACTAGGCACTAGGCACTAGGCACTCAGGGACTGAACTTCACAGTCATAACATCCCCATCCCGCATCGCGTAGTCCCGCCCCTCCAGCCTGAGCGTCCCCCGGTCGCGCGCCCCGGCGTAGCCGCCCGCGTCCACGAGCTCGTCCCACGCCACCACCTCCGCGCGCACGAAGCCGCGCTGGATGTCGGTGTGGATCTCGCCCGCCGCGCCCCAGGCCGTGGTGCCGCGCTCGATCGCGTGCGCACGCGCCTCCTTGGCCTCGCCGGCGGTGAAGAACGAGATCAGGTCGAGCAGCGCGAACGCCTCGCGCACCACGAGGCCCAGCCCCGACTCGGGCACGCCGAGCTCGTCGCGCATGGTCGCCGCATCGTCGTCGTCGAGCTCGGACAGCTCGGACTCGATGCGGGCGCTCACGGCCACGGCGCTCGCCCCGGCCCGGTCCGCGTGCGAGGCCACCGACTCGGGCACCTCGGCCTCGCCCTCTCCGACGTTGGCCACGTACAGCACCGGCTTGGCGGTCAGCGGCTGGAGGTTGCGCATAGCGTCGGGCGCGTCACGCGGGACCGGGACGGCTCGCACCGGCTTCCCCTCCTGCAGCGCCGCGATCACGTCGCGCAGCCACTGCTCCTCCGCCACGGCGGCGCGCTCGAGCGACTTGGCCTGGCGCGACACGCGCTCGAGCCGCCGCTCGGCCTGCTCGAGGTCCGCGTAGAGCAGCTCGGTCTCGATCGTGTCGATGTCCGCCGAGGGATCGACGCGCCCCTCGGGGTGCACCACCTGAGCGTCGTCGTGGGCGCGCACCACGTGCACGATCGCGTCGGTCTCGCGGATGTTCGCGAGGAACTGGTTGCCCAGTCCCTCGCCCTGGTGTGCGCCGCGCACGAGCCCTGCGATGTCGTGGAAGGCGATCGTCTCGTAGGTGATGGGGGTCGACCCGAGCACCTCGGCCACCCGGTCGAGCCGCTCGTCGTGGACGGGCACCACGGCCACGTTGGGCTCGACGGTGGTGAACGGATAGTTGGCCGCCTCGGCGCCCGCCCGGGTCAGCGCGTTGAACAGCGATGACTTGCCGGCGTTCGGCATGCCCACGATGCCGATCCTCATGAGGCCAGCTCCGCGAGGGCCGCGCCGAGCGCGGCGCCGGCCAGGATGTCGGAGGGGTAGTGAAGGCCCAGGTAGGGACGCGACAGCGCAAGCCCGGCGGCGAGCGCGTAGAGCGGCGGAGCCGGCAGGGCGGGGGAGAGCATGCGCGCCGCGGCGACCGACGTGGCCGAGTGAGCCGACGGATACGAGAGCCCGGACAGCGTGCCGGCCAGCGGCGGCAGCCCCTCCAGCGCCGGCCGCGGCCTGCGCACGGCGAACTTGATCGCCTGGTTGACCGCGTACACGCCGGCGACGGTCCTGGCGGCGCGCGCGTAGATGGGGCGGCCTCCGGGATCGGCCAGCGCGCCCAGTCCGCAGATCGCGAACCAGATCATCGCCTGCTCGCCGAGCCGGGAGAACACGGCGATCGCCCGCTCGCGCGGCGGAGTGTGCCCGCGAGTCCGGAACGCGCGGAGGAGTGCGAGATCGAGAGCGCCCACGGCGCTGAAGCTAGAAGCCGACTTTGTGCTGCTCGGTGTCGAGCCGGATGTAGACGACCTGGGCGAGGTTGAGCGCCAGCTCGGAGTCCTCTGTCTTCAGCTGATGCCAGCCCTCGCTGCCCTTCGACAGCTCCTTGCGCAGGTCCTCGTAGGCCGAGTCGGGCATCCGCACCGACAGCACCTGGCCGCCGGAGAAGCCGACGTCGACGCGTGTGGCCTTGCCGTTGTCCGCCATCAGTGAGCAGGCTCCACCAGCTCGGTGAGAACGCCACCGGTGGCCTTCGGGTGCAGGAACGCGACGCGGCTGCCGCGGATGCCGGTGCGTGGCTCTTCGTCGATCAGGCGCAGGCCGGCGGCGCGGACGCGCTGCAAGGCGCCGTCGATGTCGTCGGTCTGGTAGGCCACGTGGTGCAGACCGGGGCCGTTGCGCTCCAGGAACTTGCCCACGCCGCCCTCGGCAGAGAGCGGCTTCAGCAGCTCCACGTGGCCGTCGCCGATCTCGAGCAGCACAGCCTCGACGTCGAACGCCTCCACCGTTTCGCGGTGCTGCTCGCGCATGCCGAAGCCGTCGCGGTACAGCTCCATGGCGGCGTCGAGGTCCTCGACAGCCACGCCGATGTGATCGATCCGCCCGAACACGGCGGCGGAGTCTACTGAGGCGGGTCGAGTTCCAACCGCTCGGCGGCGGCGATGCGGGCCCCGGCCCCGGGGTTGACGTTCTCGGCCTGCTCGATCGCGCGCTCCGCCATCGAGATCCGGTAGCGGGCCATGATCTTCTCGATGTCCTTGCGCTCGAGCACCTCGCGGTCGAGCAGGGTGGCGGCGAGCGCGTCGAGCAGCTCGCGGTGCTCGAGGATCAACGCCAGCGCGCGCCGGTAGGCGAGGTCCGTGAGGTGCTGCTGCTCGTCGTCCAGGGTCCGCCGCGTGGCGTCGGAGACCGAGTAGTCATCCGGCGGCAGGCGGCGCGACATCAGCTCGGTGCCCATGCCGTACTCGGTCACCATCGCGCGGCTGATGTCGTAGACGCGCCTGAGGTCGTCGCTGGCGCCGGTGGTGATCGCGCCGAACACCACGTGCTCCGCCACCCGGCCGGCCAGCAGCACCACGAGGTGGTCGAGCAGCTCGTCCTTCGACTTCAGGTAGCGGTCCTCCTCGGGCAGGTTCATCGTGTAGCCGAGCGCCTTGCCGCGGGGGATGATCGAGATCTTGTGCACCTTCTCCACGGAGGGAAGGAGCTCGGAGCAGAGCGCATGGCCGGCCTCGTGGTAGGCGACCACGCGCTTCTCGTGGTCGTTGATCACGCGGCGTGACTGCATGCCCGCCACCACGCGCTCCAGGGCGGCCTCGAAGTCCTCCATGCGCACCACGTCCTGGCGCTGGCGGCCGGCGAAGATGGCGGCCTCGTTGCAGATGTTTGCCAGGTCGGCGCCGGTCAGGCCGCTGGTCTGCCGGGCAATCAGCTCGAGGTCCACGTTCTGGAGCGGCTTGTTCGCCGAGTGCACCTTGAGGATCTCCTGGCGCCCGGCGAGGTCCGGGGGCGGCACAAAGATCTGGCGGTCGAAGCGGCCGGGGCGCAGCAGGGCCGGATCGAGCTTGTCGAGCAGGTTGGAGGCCGCGATCACCACGAGGTTGTCGGATCCGCCGAACCCGTCCATCTCCACGAGGAGCTGGTTGAGCGTCTGGTCCTTCTCGCCGGAGATGTCGTTGCCGCGCGTGGCGCCCACCGCGTCGAGCTCGTCGATGAACACGATCGCCGGCGCGGCCTTGCGCGCCTCGCGGAACAGGCGCCGAATGCGCGCCGCGCCGAGGCCGGCGAACATCTCGACGAACGAGGACGCCGACTGCGAGAAGAACTTGGCCTTCGCCTCGCCGGCCACGGCCTTGGCGAGCAGCGTCTTACCGGTGCCCGGCGGTCCGTGCAGCAGCACGCCGCGCGGAACCTTGGCGCCGAGGCGGCGGAAGCGCTTCGGGTCGCGCAGGAACTCCACGACCTCGCGCAGCTCCTCCTTCGCCTCCTCGACTCCCTGCACGTCGTCCCAGCGCACCGAGTCGCCCGACGACGGCTTGATCTGCACCGGCTTGGTGCGGGGCATG
>DATNBJ010000241.1:0-3717 GCA_035572055.1 Thermoleophilaceae bacterium
GCCGGCGCGTGCGGCGGCCAGTACACGGCGAACACGATGGGCACGGCGTTCGAGGTGCTCGGCATCTCGCCGATGGGCTCGGGGATGGTTCCGGCCGAGGACGGCAAGAAGGGCCAGGTGGCCGAGGACTGCGGGCGCCTCGTGATGGAGCTGCTCGAGAAGGACCTGCGACCCAGCGCGATCATCACCCGCGAGGCGCTCGAGAACGCGATCGCATGCGTCGCGCTCACCGGGGGCTCGACCAACGCGGTGCTCCACCTGATGGCGGTGGCGAACGAGGCCGGCGTGCCGCTGTCGATCGACGACTTCGACCGCATCAGCAGCAACACCCCGCTGCTGGCCGACCTCAAGCCCGGCGGCCGCTTCGTGGCCACCGACCTGTACCGGGCGGGCGGGATGCGCGTGGTGGTGAAGCGCCTGCTCGACGCCGGCCTGCTGCATGCCGACGCGATGACCGTGACCGGCCGCACGATCGGCGAGGAGGCGGCGCTCGCGGAGGAGCCCGACGGCCAGGAGGTGATCCGGCCGCTCGAGGATCCGATCAGCGAGACCGGCGGCCTTGCGATCCTGCGCGGCAACCTGGCGCCCGACGGCTGCGTGGTGAAGCTGGCGGGCTACACGCGGCGCTCGCACACGGGCCCGGCGCGGGTGTTCGAGTCCGAGGAGGACGCCTTCAAGGCGGTGAGCGACCGCGAGATCAAGCCGGGCGACGTCGTGGTGATCCGCAACGAGGGCCCGGCGGGAGGACCCGGGATGCGGGAGATGCTCGGGGTGACCGCCGCGCTCGTGGGGGAAGGGCTCGGTGAGGAGGTCGCGCTGCTGACGGACGGCCGCTTCTCGGGCGCCACGCGCGGGCTGATGGCGGGTCACGTTGCGCCGGAGGCGCGGCGGGGCGGGCCGATCGCCGCGGTGCGCGACGGCGATGTCATCGAATTCGACGTGGCGGCGCGCGAGCTGCGGGTCGATCTGTCGGACGAGGAGATCCGCGAGCGGGTGGCGGCCTACCAGGCGCCGGCGCCGAAGTTCACGACCGGGGTGCTCGGGAAGTACGCGAAGCACGTCGGCTCGGCCGCCGAAGGCGCGCTCACCAGCTAGGGAAGGTCAGGCGGCTGCTTCGGCCGACTCGCTCTGCGAGGCCGGCCACTCCTCGGCCAGGAACTCCATCAGCAGCGAGTTGAACGTCTCCGGCCGCTCGAGCATCGGCACGTGGCCGGTGTCCTCGAAGATCACCTTGCGCGAGTTGGGTATCAAGCGCTCGAACTCGGACGCGTCCTCCACCGGCACCAGCATGTCGTCCTGGCCCCAGACGATGAAGGTGGGGGCGCGAATGTCGCCGAGGCGGTCGCGGAAGTCGTAGTCGAGCAGCGCGTTGAGCCCGTCGAGGAACCCGGGCCGGCCTGCCCCGGACATGATCTCCCAGGCGAGATCGGCGCATAGTCGCGTGGGATGCCGCACCACGTAGCCGAGGGCGGCGTGACGGAGGCGCGGGCGCACGATCATTGGCCGCAGGTGAGCCGCGCCGTAGGCGCCGACCGCGGCGGTGGCGCGGCCCCAGGTCTGGACGGGGCGCCGGCGGATGTTCGTGATCGACAGCCCGGCGGCGGAAACGAGGACGAGCCGCTCGACCCGCGCGGGCTGCTGGATCGCCAGCTCGGCGCCCACGAAGCCGCCCATCGAGTTCCCGACCACCACGACCTGGTCGAGGCCGAGCCGTCCGCAGAACTTCTCCAGGAAGCGCCCGTAGCCGGGGATGGAGATCCGGTCGAGCGGCATCTCCGATGAGCCGAATCCCGGCAGGTCAGGAGCAAGGACGCGGCGCTCCTGAGCGACCCGCGGGATGTTCTCGAGCCAGTTCTGCCAGCAGCCGCCCAGGCCGTGGACGAACAGGACGGGCGGCGGGGCATCACCGGAGCCGGACCTCGGACCGAAGTCCACGTAGTTGACGCTGCCCCCGTCGATGTCCATCGAGCGCAGGTGCTCGCGCCAGTTGACCTCGCGCCAACTGGGCTTGGCGGTGACGCCGTAGTCGTCCCCTGCCCGCGCCGCGGCTCGCATGAGCGCCGGCCGCGCCTTCGACGGAAAGACAGCCATCGCGTTCTCTACCGTATCGATCCGTGGCTTTGATCGCGCTCGATATCGATTCCACCCTCCACCACTACTGGGACCTGCTCGACCGGATCTCCCAGGACCGCTTCGGCGTGGAGCTCCCCTACGACACCCAGTTCACCTGGGGCATCACGCTGCTCGAGCGCGACCAGCTGGTCGCGTGCGTGGAGGAGAGCCACAACGAGGAGAACGTCCTGAACGCGGAGCCGTATCCCGGGGCGGTGGAGACGGTGAAGGCGTGGAGCGAGCAGGGCCACTGGATTCACGTGACGAGCCACAGGTCGGTGAACGCACGCGAGGCGACCGAGGCCTGGCTCGAGAGGATCGGCATGCCGTACGACGACCTGCACTGCTCCTACGACAAGGTCACGCGCTGCACGGAGCTCGGGGTCCACGTGCTCGTGGACGACAGCCCGGTGAACCTCGAGCGCGCCACCGCGGAGGGCATGATCGGCGCGACGATCATCCACCCCTGGAACGCCGAGCTGGTGGCCGCCAACGGCATCATCGGCGCCCAGGACTGGGCTGAGTTGCGTGAGCGGCTCGATCCGGTGCTCGACCGGATCGGCTAGCCGGCGTAGCCCATCCGCTCGAGCACCGGGATCTCGTGGATCTGCGGCGGCTGGAGGTGGTCCCAGCGGATGCCGCGCGGTCGCTCGTAGGCCCGCTCCACCTCGATCACGGCGCGGGGAGTGGCGATCAGGTCGACGGGCGTGTCGTGGTCGGTGACCAGCAGGTTCTCGCGCACGATCTGGAGCGGGTGCACGGTGGTGGCGATCACGGTACGGCGGTCCACCTTGCCGGCCTCGGACAAAAGCCCGTATTCGAGGTCCGAGAAGCCGCCGCCCTTTCCTATCCGGGCGCCCTTCAGGTTGACGGCCACAGAGCCGGTGAGGATGAAGTCGAGCTGGGGAACCTGCTCTAGGTCGATCACCTTGCCGTGCCGCAGCGCCCCCTTGATCGTGGCCGCCTCGCGCAGCTCCTCGGCGTTCAGCTTGCGCGGGTCCAGCAGCCGGAAGGGGTGCTCCTCGCGGAGGCGCGGCACCGCCATGACCAGGAACTTGCCCTGGGCGAGCGCGAGCCGGCGCGCGTGGGTCTGGGGCGAATCGGGGTTCGCCTTGATCGTCTCGGCCCGGATCCAATCCGGGTGCTTGGTCAGCCGCTCCGCCGCCTGTTTCGCCCCCGCGAAGTTGGGAATCCGCCCGTCGGCGCCGGGAAAGCGGGACACGCCCTCGCGGTCCATGGCTTTCCAGATCTCCTGGCGGACCTCGTCCTTGGCGCGCACGGCGCGGATCGTAACCTGCCGGGCAGGCGAAACCCGGGGCCGGGCGGCGCGGCGCCCCCGAGAAGCGATCATTGGCAGAATCGGCGCCGATGGCCGAACGGGCACGCACAAGCCTGCGCCCGGAGGGGGCGGCTGAAAACGGAGCGGACGGGCGCCACCTGCCCGTCCCGCGCGGCGACGACCTCCGCCGCCACCTGCCGGGCGTCGAGCCCGAGCGCCGGCTCACCGATTGGGGCCGCTCCGAGCGGATCGAGGATCTGTTCGACTCGACGCTCGCGAACTTCTTCTACCGCTACTGGTTCCGCTGCGAGGTGGAGGGGATCGAG
>DATNBJ010000242.1:0-6031 GCA_035572055.1 Thermoleophilaceae bacterium
GATCGGCACGCTCTACCCGCTCGTCGCGCGCGCCACCTACGGGGCGCTGTCGTTCCCGCAGTACCCGGGCGAGGTGGGCTCCTCCGAGGCCGACGACGCGCTGAAGGCGCAGGCCCAGAAGGACGCCGAGGCCGCGCTGGCCAAGCCGCTCGAGGTCTACCACGAGTTCTTCATGGCCGGGAAGCCGTTCATCGGCGGCGACCACCCGTCGATCGCGGACATCCGGCTGGCGGCGACGCTCGAGTTCCTGCGCGTGATCGACTACGACCTGCCGGGCTGGGCCGAGGAGTTCATGAGCGCGATGGAGTCGGAGCTCGGCGACGCCTATTCCGAGCCTGCCGCGGACGTGCGTGGCTTCGTCGACTCGATGAAGACGCCGGCGGCGTGAGCGACGGCGGCCCGTCGAAGGCCGTCCTCATCACCGGCTGCTCGACGGGCATTGGGCGGGCCACCGCGGAGCGGCTGGCCCGCCGGGGCTGGCCGGTCTACGCGACCGCCCGGCGGTTGGAGTCGATCGCGGAGCTCGAGGGCGAGGGCTGCCGCATCCTAGCGCTGGACGTGACCGACGAGGACTCGATGCAGGCCGCGGTGCGCACCGTGGAAGAGGAGCAGGGCGCCGTCGGGGTGCTCGTGAACAACGCGGGCTACAGCCAGAGCGGCGCGGTGGAGACGATCCCGCCCGCCGAGCTGCGCCGCCAGTTCGAGACCAACGTGTTCGGCCTCGTGCGCATGTGCCAGCTCGTGCTGCCCGGCATGCGCCGCCAGCACTACGGGCGCATCGTGAACATCAGCTCGATGGGCGGCAGGCTGACCTTCCCGGGCGGCGGCGCCTACCACGCCACCAAGTACTCCGTGGAGGCGCTGTCCGACGTGCTGCGCTTCGAGGTGAGCGGCTTCGGCGTGGACGTGACCGTCATCGAGCCCGGCCTGATCCGCACCGAGTTCGGCGAGACGGCGGCGGGCTCGGTGGGCGACGCAGCGCAGGACGGCGCCTACGCCGGCTTCAACACAGCCGTGGCGGCCACCACCGCGAACGCCTACAGCGGGCCGATGGCGCGCCTCGGCGCCGGCCCCGAGGCCGTGGCGCGAACGATCGAGCGGGCGATCTCGCGCAGGCACCCGCGGACGCGCTACGCGGTCACGAACTCGGCGCGGCTGATGCTCGGGCTCCACGCCGTGCTGCCCGACCGCGCCTGGGACCGCGTGGTGGGCTCGGCCTATCCGCGGCCGCGCGGCGACTGACCGGAACTCTCGGCGCGCTCGCGGTTTCTGGCGGCGATGCGCCTGCTCGCTGCCCTGGCTCTCGCGGCGGCTCTCCTCGTCGGAGGCGGTACGTCTTCGAGCGCGCCGGTCAAGCGGCCGAACATCGTCTTCGTCCTCACCGACGACCTGTCGTGGGACCTCGTCCGCTTCATGCCGCACGTGCAGGCGATGCAGAAGGACGGGGTCACGTTCTCGCGCTACTACGTCACCGACTCGCTCTGCTGCCCGTCGCGCTCGTCGATCTTCAGCGGCCGCTTCCCGCACAACACGGGTGTGTTCACCAACATGGCGCCGGACGGCGGCTTCGGCGTCTTCAACGGCCGCGGCGAGGAGAGGTCGACCTGGGCCACCTCGCTCCAGGGGGCCGGCTACCGCACCGCGATGATGGGCAAGTACCTGAACGGCTACGAGCCGGCGGGGCTCGTGAAGGGCAAGCCGCTCTACATCCCACCGGGCTGGAACGAGTGGGACGTGGCCGGCAACGGCTACCCGGAGTTCAACTACAACCTGAACGAGAACGGCAAGCTCGTCCACTACGGAAACCAGCCGCAGGACTACCTCACGGATGTGATCTCCGGCAAGGCGGTGAGCTTCATCAACCAGGCCGCCGCCGACAAGAAGCCGTTCGCGATCGAGCTCGCCACCTTCGCTCCGCACTCGCCGTTCACGCCCGCGCCGCGCGACGCGAACGACTTCCCCGGGCTGAATGCGCCGCGCGACCCGTCGTTCAACAAGCCGAACACCAACGCGCCGCGCTGGCTCGCCGCCCGCCGTCCGTTGAAGCCGAAGCAGGTCTCCGACATCGACGTCAGGTACCGCTTTCGCGCGCGGGCGGTGCAGGCCGTGGACGACATGATCGCCTCGATCGAGAGCACGCTCCAGGCGCGGGGGATCGCCGACAACACCTACGTCGTGTTCAGCTCGGACAACGGCTTCCACATGGGCCAGCACGAGCTGGCCCAGGGCAAGATGACCGCGTTCGAGACCGACATCCGTGTGCCGCTCGTGGTCGTGGGACCGGGCGTGCCGTCCGGCAAGACCATCTCCGCGATCGCCGAGAACATCGACCTGCGTCCCACCTTCAGCCAGCTGGCGGGAGCGCGCATCCCGTCGAACGTGGACGGGAGCAGCCTCGTGCCGTTCCTGCGCGGACGCAACCCGAAGGGCTGGCGGGGCTCGGCGCTGGTCGAGCACCACGGGCCCGACCGCTCCAAGAGTGACCCGGACGCGCCCGGCGAGGGCAGCGGCAACCCCTCGAGCTACGAAGCGCTGCGCAGCGGCCACTTCGTCTACGTGGAGTACAAGGACGGCGAGCGCGAGTACTACAACCTCACGCGCGACCCGTACGAGCGGCACAACACCTACAACCGGCTCAAGGCGAAGCCGCGAAGCCGCTTGCACAACGCACTGCGGAAGATGCGCCGCTGCAAGGGCAGAGCCTGCTCCGCGGCACAGTCCCTGGTCCCTGGTCCCTAGACGGGCACGAGGACGTCCACGAGCTGGAACTCACCCGGCTTGCGTGACGGCAGGCTCGGCCGCCAGAGCCGGTCCACGCTGCGCATCGACTCGGGATCGGCGTCGATCAGCCCGAGGATCACCTCGCCCACGATGCGGCCCCCGACCGGGCCGAGCCGGTCGCCGTCGGCGAACACATCGGCCTCGCGGAGGATGTAGAGCCAGAGCGGCGTCTCGATGGCCCAGCCGAGCTCGCGCAGTCCGACCTCGTCGTCGGTGAGCACGCGCTCGCCGAGGTGGCGCGCCACCGCCTCGCCCGACGGCAGCGACATCCCCTGGCCGCGTTGCAGGTCGCGCACCGCCAGCGACGCGTAGTCGCTGCCCGGCTCGGCGCCCGCGATCTGGTACGGCAGGTCGACGAGCGACTGCGGCAGGCGGCCGTCGAGGCGCTTGGCGCGCTGGGCCGGCTGCTCGCCCTCGATGTCGAAGAACAGCGTCCAGTCCACCGCCTGGCCTGGACCGACCGCGCCGAAGCCCATGAGATCCGGGAACAGCGGCACCGGGCCTAGTTCGGCGTTCACCTGGTAGTGGTGACGCACCTGGCTGTGGCCGTAGCGGTAGGCGGCGTCGGCGAACTCGAGCGGGATGAACACGCCGCCCGCGAACTGGAGGTGGCGCGGCCCGGTCTCGAGCAGCTCCGCGCTGAGCTCGTGGCCGATCGCGCGCGGCAGGAAGTCGTGGAGGACCACCCACTGGTAGTGCCACATCGCCGCCCGGCGGGCCTCCTCGAACAGCTCGCCCTCGGGCACGCCGTCCTCGCGCATGCGGTCCACGAGCAGGTTGTGCATCCGCAGGAACGCCACCTGAAGCTGGTTCACGAACAGGTGAACGTCGTTGCGCGGGTCGCCGAGCAGCGCGATCTCCTGCTCGTTGCGCGGCACGTCGCACTCGCTCACCAGCAGCTTGGCCGGGTCGCCCCGGTCGAAGAGGTAGGGGCTGCCGGTCGGCCCGCCTCCGTACACCGCCTCGAGGTTGAGCCGCGGCGAGCGGAAGTTGAGCACCTGCTCGGGGTCGGACTGGTGGGTGAGGGGCGAGCGGTCAGCGGTGATGTCGTGCGCCACGAACTGCCCGAAGAAGGGCCACCCGGCGGCGCCGCGCGCGTCGGCGGGAGTGCCGTCGGCCGCCAGCGCGCGGCCGATCTTGTGCAGCTCGTCGTCCACGCACTCGAGCGGCGGGAGCTGCGGGAAGAGGCGCCCGTAGCGGCCGCCCTCGATCGCATCGGTGCGCCCCGGGGCCAGGCAGTGGTCGCGCGCGGGTATGGGTCGTTCGGGAACGGCGGCGGCGAACGCGCGGTCGCTCACGACTGGAGCTCGAACGCGAGCTCGTCCACGTAGCACCAGTACCAGTGCTCGCCCGGCTCGATCGAGCGGATGATCGGATGCCCGGTCGCGTGCGCGTGCTTGGTGGCGTGGCGGTTGGGGGAGTTGTCGCAGCAGCCGACCTCGCCGCAGATCATGCACTCGCGGAGATGCACCCACCTGCCGCCGATCTTGAGGCACTCGGAGCAGCCCACGGTGCTCGATGGAGTCACGTCCTGGTTGATCTGATCCAGGTGAGTGCACTGAGCGGCCATCGTCCGCGGAGGGTACTCCTGTCCAGGGACTAGGGACTAGGGCCTGACGGGACTGATCCGTTCCAGATAGTTCTGCACGAGATTGTTGGGCGATCTCCCTATCCGTTGTTAACATCCTGTGCATGGGAGTGATCAAGAACGGTGCCAACGGCGCCGCAGCGGTAGCCGATGCTCCGCAACCGCTGGCGTCGAACCTCGCCTGGCTGTTGTCGCAGGCGAGCTACGGGCTGGCCACCCAGCTCACGAAGGCGCTTCACGACCTGGGCGTGTCGCCGCGCGCGCACTGCGTTCTCTCCACCGCCATGACCGGCGAGCTGACCCAGACCGAGCTCGCCCAGGCGGTCGGCCTCGACAAGACGACGATGGTGGTGACCATCGACGAGCTCGAGGCCGCGGGGCTGGCCGAGCGCCGGCCCTCGAAGACCGACCGCCGCGCGCGCGTGATCGCCGTGACCAAGGCCGGCGCGCGCAAGGCCGCGCAGGCCGCGGAGGTGGTCGACCGGGTGCAGGCCGAGGCGCTGGCGTCACTTCCCGCGCGCGAGCGCAAGGCCTTCATGGAGGCGCTTGGGCAGCTCGTATCCAGCGGCCTCGGCACGCCGGTCGAGTGTGGTGGCGTCCGCCGCCGCGAGCCGCGCTCGTAAGCCGCCTGATTACCTGAGGGGTAAAGTCCTCCGCAGCGAGATGATCTCGTTCGGAACTATTTGCTACGGTTCTTCTTCTCGCCCCACCGACTTGAAGGACCGGCCCCATGACTACCCACATCGAACCGTCCTCCGCCCACGCTGACGAGCGCCAGCGCTGGATCGCGCTCGTGGTGCTCTGCCTGGGCTTCCTGATGATCATCCTCGACGCGACGATCGTGAACGTCGCGCTGCCGACGATCCAGAAGGACCTCGGCTTCTCCCAGTCCGGCCTGGCCTGGGTCGTCAACGCCTACCTCATCGCGTTCGGCGGCCTGCTGCTGCTCGCCGGACGGCTCGGCGACCTGATCGGCCGCCGGCGCGTGTTCCTCATCGGCCTGGTGACGTTCACCACGGCTTCGCTGCTGTGCGGGATCTCCGACAGCCGCGGGCTGCTGATCGCCGCGCGCTTCATCCAGGGCGCGGGCGGCGCGCTCACCTCCGCGGTGATCCTCGGAATGATCGTGACGATGTTCCAGAAGCCGCGTGAGCAGGCGCGCGCGATCGGCGTGTACAGCTTCGTGGCCTCGAGCGGCGCGTCCATCGGCCTCCTGGCCGGCGGCATCCTCACCCAGAGCATCAACTGGCACTGGATCTTCTTCGTGAACCTGCCGATCGGCATCGTCACCTACGTGTTCACCCGGCGCCTGATCGAGAACGACGAGGGCATCGGCCTCGGCAAGGGCGCGGACGTGCCCGGCGGCGCGCTGATCACCGGCGCCCTGATGCTCGGCGTCTACACGATCGTCGAGGCGCGCGACTATGGCTGGGGCTCGCTCCACACGCTCGGCCTCGGCGCCGTCGCGGTCGGGCTGCTCGCCGGGTTCATCTGGCGGCAGGCGACAGCCGAGCAGCCGCTCATGCCGCTGCGCGTGTTCCGCTCGCGCAACACCTGGGCGGCCAACCTGGTGCAGATGCTGATGGTGGCCGGGATGTTCGGGATGTTCTTCCTCGGCGCCCTCTACCTGCAGAAGGTGCTCGGCTTCGACCCGATCGAGGT
>DATNBJ010000243.1:0-13900 GCA_035572055.1 Thermoleophilaceae bacterium
AGCTCGATCTCGTAGCGGCCCTCGGTGTTCGAGCCGGGGATCGCCTGGCTGGAGGCGGTGCTGTACGCGGTGCCCGGCGACTGGATCGGCGACGTGTAGCAGTTGGCCCAGTAGTTGGTGTTCTGCGCGAGGTGCGAGAGGTAGTAGTTGACCCCCGCCTCGGCGGCCGCGTAGGCCTGCTTGTAGTACTGGTCCCTGCGGGCGACCGAGGTGTCGCCGTCCGACGCCGCGAACGACGCGGCCACGAGCAGGCCGCCCAACAGGATCACCAGCATCACGACCACGGTCGTGAAGCCGCGCTCGCCCTGAAGGCGCTTGATCAGTTTGGATCGCATGGCTGTGCCGTCGTGTCCTCGGGGTTGACGGAGCGGAAGAACACGGAGTTGCTGAAGATCGTGGCCTGCGAGTTCGACGTGCTGGTGATCTTGCTCGGGTTGACCTTGTAGTTCACGTCCATCTGCACGACGCTCGCGGCGTCGGTGGCCGACAGAGGCGTGGTGAGCGGAGTGGTCGACACTCCCCCTGAGGCAGATCCGGCGTAGTACTTGAACAGCTTGCCGTCGGGGAGGATCACGTTGGTGGCTAGCACGGTCGTGCGATACGCGCTCGCGACCGTGAGCGGGGCGAAGCCCGTGACCTTCGCGTCGCTCTCGGTGATCTTGTTGCCGGTCTGGCCCGTGCCCGTCACGTACGAGATCGTGTGCTGCTCGGGAAAGACCTGGTTCGTGCCGGCGTCGCGCTGGCCGTTGGCCACGGTCGCCGCCGACGCGTCGCCGAGATACGTGTAGAAGGTGATCGTCTGATCGCCTCCGGTCGTGATCGGCAGCGTGGCCGGCGAAGTCGGAAGGCAGACCTCGGAGCGCAGCTGGCGGGTCACCAGCTCGAGTGCCTGGCGGCCGCGCTGAAGAGCGTCCTCGCGGTCGGTCACGGTCTTGTTCGCCGCGAACGACCGGTCGATCACGACGAACGCCGCCAGCAGCACGATCATGCCGAGGGCCATCGCCCAGACGAGCTCGATCAGGCTGAAGCCGCTGGAGCCACTGCGCAGGCGGCTCATGACCACGGGCCCGACGTTGAGCACGATCCCGTCGAGTCGCCACCGGAGAACGACGAATACGAGTCGATGTTGATCGTGAGGTTTGTCGTCCCGGCCGTGTTGGTCACGGTTCCGGTCTCGTAACGCTGCGTCGAGCGGTTGTCGTCGGCGCAAACCGTCAGCGCGCCGAACGGGAAGCCGGTGGTGTACGTGCTCTTGCTCGATACCAGGCCGCTGTAGGGGATCGGCCCGTAGACCGCACCGCAGACGTCCTTGACGTAGACGTCGGAGTTCGTGATGTTCGAGTAGCTGTTGCTGCTGGACGTCCTGTCCTGCACTGTGATCGTGACCTTCGGCTGGGCGAGGTAGCTGGCGGCCGGCATCGCGAGCGTGCCACCGGGACTGACCGTTGCGCTGCGGATGTAGCCCGCGCCCGTCCCCGTCGGCTTGGCCGCGTCACACGTCCCGGCCCACACGCTGTAGCTGCTGGTGAAGGGGAAAAGGGTCATCGGGCTCGTGAAGGTGCCGCCGTTCTGCGCCGTGGCCGACGCGGCGTCCGTGAGGCTGGTGCCGGTCATGAACGAACGCTCCTGGTTGCCGGACAGTCCCGACTGGAAGACGGTGAAGCCGCGGCCACGCGCCGTGTTGGTGTTGCCGGTGGTGTCGCGGAACATCGCCGTGATCGCCCCGCCTACGTCGTAGGTGAACTGCGTCAGGCTGGACGTACCGGTGACCACCGTGAGCGGCTGGTTGGTCACCGCGTTGTTGCCGTCCTCGTCCACGTAGCCCGTCTTCGCGAACGAGACGTGGTAGTCGGTGCCGCGCAGGAAGCCGAACTGGAGGCAGCCGTTCGAGTCAGTAGAGCCATTGAGCGACGGCGCCTCCACGAGGGTCACGGGCACGCCTCCAACTCCGCCCGTGCCGGTACGGTCCACGATCTGGACCGCGGCGCCGGCCTGGTCCGAGCGCGGGGAGAGAAGGCTGTCCAGCTTCACCGATCCGTTCTTGCCGGTGGGATCGACCACGGTCGAGCTGATCTTCAGATAGCTGGCGAGCGTCGCGGCGCTCGTGCAGCCCGTGGAGACTCCCTGGCTGTCGTTCGCGGCGTACACGTTCGACGTGACCGTGTAGTTCGTGCCGTTGACGGCGACCGTCCGCACCTTTGGCGTGCTGATGTAGCCCACGAGCACGCTCGTGTCGAGCGCGCGCATGCGCTCCTGGTCCTGCTGCGCGAGATACGCGGCGACCGAGCGGTTCCGGTTCTGCCCGGACGCCTGCGAGGCCCGGTCGAGACCCTGGTAGATGCCGAGGCCGGCGATCACGAGAACGACCGTGCCCACCATGATCTCCACCATCAGCCAGCCGCGTTCCTCGCGCATGCGGGAGCGCGAAAGACGCCGGCGGAGCCAGACGGACGGGTTGGGTCGACCCATGCAGCAGGTATCGGCCCTGCGGGAACCCGCCTTTAGCTGGACTGGTGCGGTTCAAGACAACTTGACTAGGACATGTGTCGACGTCCGGGGTCCGCAACTGTCGTACGGGGGACCTGCGAACAGGGTTGAGTCACGCCCTAGCCACGGAGGGGTGACAGCGGTTACAGTCGCGCCATGGTGCCTCGCTCGAACGTTTGGACTCGCATCTCCAGCAGCTCCAAGGTGGCCGCACTGGTCAGCGCGGCGGTCGTGGCGATGGTGTCCGTCGGCGTCGCGCACGGTGCGCCCGGCTCGGACGCGACGATCCACTCGATCAGCCTCACGGTCCCCATCCTCGAGGCCCGCAGCCCCGCGCTGAGCTGCCCGAGCGGCACGCGTGAGACAGGAGGCGGCGTAACGAGTACGACGGATGCGCGCGGATACGAGATCCAGCTGAACGGGCCGATCGGAAACGCCTCGGGCGACGTGCCCACGGGTTGGTCGGTCTACATCGGGAACTTCTTCTCGAACCAGGATCGCGTCTTCAAGGTGTCCGCGATCTGCTCTGCGACCACCGATGCCACGCTCGCGGTCTCGTCCTTCAACGTGGCCTCAAACAGCCAGGCGAGCAAGTCCGTGGACTGCCCGGCCGGATCGCGCGTGGTCGGCGGCGGTGTGACGAGCACGGGCCCGACGGCCGACAACACGGAGGCGTATGACGTCGAGGTGAGCGGCCCGACCGCAAACGACGGCTCCACTGCCAACACCAACGACGGGGACGTGGCGACCCACTGGTTCGCCTACGTGTCGAACCTCACCGGCTCGCAGCAGACCTTCAAGGTGTTCGCGATCTGCTCGCGGACCTCCGACGCCACGGTCGCGGCACAGTCGTTCACCGTGACGAAGAGCCAGGCGGCCGCAGCCACCGCAACCTGCCCCGCCGGCAGACGGGCGCTGGGCGGCGGCGTGGGCACGCTGGGCGCGACCCCCGACGGCACGATCTCCAGCTTCTCGGGCTACATCGAGAACTACAGCGGGCCGGTTGACGAGACCGGCTCGATATCGAGCACGAATGACGGCGACATTGCGCGCGGCTTCGCCTCATATGAGCTCAACGCCAGCGCGACGGACCAGGGATTCAAGTCGCTCGCCCTGTGCGCCAGCGACCCCTCGCCCGCGGAGCAAAACCCGAACGGCGCTCCCGGCGGCCCCGGCGGAGGCGGCGGTACCGGCCCCACCGGGCCGGCGCCCAAGTGCGCCGGGCATCGCGCGACCATCGTCGGCACCAACGGCCGCAACCGGATTGTCGGAACGCGTCGCGCCGACGTGATCGTCGCCCTCGGCGGCAGCGACCGGATCTCGGGCGGCGGCGGCAACGACATCATCTGCGGCGGCTCCGGCAACGACTCGATCTCCGGCGGCTCCGGAAACGACAAGCTCTACGGCCAGGACGGCAGGGACAAGGTTTCCGGAGGGGTCGGCGACGACAGGGCGTCCGGCGGTGCCGGCAACGACAAGGTGTCGGGCGGCTCCGGCGACGACAGCCTGGCCGGCGGCGCGGGGAACGACAAGCTCTCAGGCGGCTCGGGCGCCGACAAGGACAGCGGCGGCGGGGGAAAGGACTCCTGCTCCGGGTCCGACAAGAAGAGCAGCTGCTGAGCGTCTAGAGCCGACTATCGGACTCGAACCGATGACCCCCTCCTTACCATGGAGGTGCTCTACCAACTGAGCTAAGTCGGCGCGTGAGAGCGTCGAGTCTAGCTGTCGGCAGGCACGGGCCGGCGCCCAACCGACAGACGCGAGCCGCACGCCCGGTGCAGTAGGTAGAGAGCCCCGGCGAAGATCAGCAGGTCCCCCACGCTCAGCACGTTGCCGATCGGCCACGGGCCCGGCACCGGGATCACGTCGCCCAGCCAGAGCAGGTGCGGATGAGTCACGGCGGCGGAGTTCGCGAAGCCGTCTGTGACCTCGATCCCCGCGATCCGCAGCGCGCTCGCCGACGCCGGCATCACACCCCCGTTCGACGCGATCGCCAGGATGTTCAGAGCCGCGCCGAGTGCGAGCACGGGCATCCCCGGCAGGCTCCGGTTGGCCGCCAGGAAGTAGGCGACGAGCGCATACGACGCGAGGTGCATGACCACGTGCAGCTCGTGGCTTCCGTGAGGCGCCTGCGTGATCCACACCTGGAGACCCGCGGCCGCGAGCGCCGCCCACACCGCGCGGATGTTCAGCTCGGTGAGCCGCGTGAGCCGGCCGCCGAACAGCGGCACGGTGGCGACGCACACGATTGCGGCGATGACGAGCAGCATCAGGCGGCGTACGCGTTCGAGGTGAGCGGGTCGGGAAGCGCGATCGTGGGCAGGACCACCGCCGGCCTGTTCGCCCTGTGCGCGTCCCACCAGCCGGCGAGGTCCGCCGCCGGCAGCGCCTTGCTGAGATGGAAGCCCTGCGCGAGCTCCACGCCCATCTCGAGCAGCCGCTCGAGCGTCTCGGCGTCCTCGATGCCCTCGGCCACGGTGCGCAGCGCGAGGTTGCGGGCGAGCTCGATGGTGGACTTGACGATCACCACGTTGCGGCGGTCGGTGTTCATGCCGAGCACGAACGACTTGTCGACCTTCAGCTCCTTCACCGGAAGCTGGGTGAGGTACGCGAGCGACGAGTAGCCGGTGCCGAAGTCGTCGATGGCCAGCGACACGCCGAGCTGGCTCAGGTCGTCCATCGTGGCCTTGGCCGCGGCGGGGTCGGCCATCAGCGAGCTCTCGGTGAGCTCGAGCGTCAGCCACTCGCCGTCCATGTTGCGCTCGCGCAGAAGGCGGGCGACCTCCTCGGGGAACGTGCGGTCGAGCAGGCAGCGGGCCGAGATGTTGAGCGACAGCGACAGGTCGCGGCCGGCGTCGTGCCAGCGGCGCAGGTCGCGCAGGCCGAGCTCGATCACGTTGTAGGTCAGGTCCTTGATCAGGCCCGTGTGCTCGGCGAGCTCGATGAAGTCGGCGGGCCTGAGCAGCCCGCGCTCAGGATGGTCCCAGCGCACCAGACCCTCGGCGCCGACGGGGGCGTCCCGGCGGACGTCGACCTGCGGCTGATAGTGGAGAAGCAGCGCGTCCTCGTTCAGCGCGCGGCGCAGGTCGCTGACGAGCGCGAGGCGCGCGTGCGAGTGATAGTCGTCCTCGGGCCGGTAGGTGACGATCGAGCGCTGGGCGTCCTTCGCGCGGTACATCGCCACGTCGGCGCGCTGGAGGAGCGTGTCCACGTCGGTGCCGTGGTCGGGATACCAGGCCAAGCCGACGCTCGCGTCGAGCTCGATCGTGATGCCGTCGGCCTCGATCGGGGTCCTAAGGGCGGCCTGGAAGCGGTGGACCGCCGAATGCGCGCTGCCCGAGTCCTTCACCTCGGGCATGAAGACGGCGAACTCGTCGCCGCCGAGCCGGGCGACGAAGTCGTTCTTGCGGAAGGCGGCCTGCAAACGCGGACCGACCTGGCGCAGGACCAGGTCTCCGTGGTGATGCCCGAGCGTGTCGTTCACTTCCTTGAAGCGGTTCAGGTCCACGAGCAGGACCGCGGCCCGCTGACTGCCCGGCGCAGCGAGCGCGGCCGCCACCTCCTCGCGGAACCAGCGGCGGTTCGGCAGCTCGGTGAGGCTGTCGTGCGAGGCCTGGTGCTCGGCTCGCGCCGTGCGGATGGCCTGGCGGCCGGAGCTGTAGACGGCGAGCAGCGGCGCGTACAGGAGCGGGAACAGGACCGGGCTGAAGTCGAGCACGGTCACGACCGCCGGGGCGAAGCAGAGGAGCACCGCGCCCACCGAGACGCTGAAGATCAGGTCGCTGCGCAGGGCGGTGAGGAGCGGCGTGCCCTCGTAGTAGGTGGTCGCGCGCGTAACGAGGATCAGGTTCACCACGAAGAACGCGCCGGCCGCGGCGCCGACCGCGAGCAGGTCGCCGGCGCCGAAGGTGCTGCTGAGCGGCGGCTGGTGTCCCTCGACCGCGGTCATCACCAGGGCGGCCGCCACTAGCGTGAACGCGTACTGGCCCATGTTGAAGCCGATGCGCCACCACGGCTTGCGCGCCGCCAGGTCCTGGATCGCGGAAGCGCCGAGCTGTGCGACCAGCGCCGGGACGAGGCCCGCCGTGAGCAGCAGCGCGAAGGAGAACATCGTCGAGACTGTCACCTCGCCGTCGCCGGACAGGCGCGGGATCTCGAGCGGGAGCAGCTCGCCGAGCAGGACGCTGACCGCGAGAGCCCAGAAGGCGAACGTCCCGAAGTCGCCGATGTGCGTCGGGAACAGCGCGACGACCAGTGCGAGAAGGGCGGCGCCCAGCGCCGCGACCGTGACGCAAAAAACGTGGACTGGTTGGAATCGAGGCGTCACGGGAGGGGTGGGGAGTAGGGCGCCCCGGCCGAAAGCCAGAGCGCCCGCCCGCCGCTAGAACTTGTGGCCGGCCCCCGAGTCGACGATCACGGCGATGATCGCGGTGATCGACATCAGCAGCTTGGCGTGCCGGAACTTGAACTTGGACTTGGACACTTGGTCCCTCCTTGAATCAGTGCCTGGTGGAGACGCCGCGACGGGCGCCTGAGCCGGCAACCGAGCTATCTCGCTTCCTTGCGAGACCTCTGGCTTTGCGTCCCCGCCTCGCGGCGGGTTTGCCTTGGGCAGCTCAAACTGCACCCGTTACATCGAGCACAGGGGGCTCGACCTTTAGGGAAATGGACACTTTTCTCGGGCAATTTGGGGTGTCCAGATTGCGCGTTCAGCGGATGTGAACCGGTGGCGCCTCGCGCGCGTAAAGAGACATCGCTGCGCTCGGTCGATCCTCGCTCGGTCGGAAAGCTCGAGTGCCGCGCGTGGGAGACCTGCTACCGGCGCAACTGGGGCGCCTGCCTGATCGCGTGCGTCGGACGCGGCTCGACGAGAGCGCTCGCTGCTCGTGCGGTCGCACTCGTAGCTCTTGGCCGCCGTCCAGCGCTGAGTTTTCTTTCACTCGCGGGACGAGGAGGGACGTCTTGCGGGGACTCGTTGCCGTTGCTGTCGCGCTGTGTTCGCTGGTCTGCGGCTGCAGTCATCACCATCACGAGACCGCGGCCAAGCCGGCGCCGCGGCCGGCGGGGGCGCCGCGGCTGGTGGGAGCGCAGCCCTGCGGCAAGGCCACCTGCGCGACCCTCACCGTCCCGCTGGACCACGGCGGGCGCGTGCCCGGGAGGCTCACCCTGCGGGTGGCCATCGCCGGCCCCGCCTCCGCTCCCCACGGAACGCTCGTCTTCCTGACAGGTGGCCCGGGGCAGCCCGGCGTGCCGTTTCTGCGCCGCGTCCAGCAGCGGGTCGGCTCGGCGCTGGACGGCTACCGGCTCGTGATGTTCGACCAGCGCGGCACGGGGCGGGGCGCGCTCCGCTGTCCGCAGCTGCAGAGCGCGGTGGGCAGCTCCGATCTCACGGTGCCGCCGGCGAGCGCGGTCGCGGCCTGCGCCACAGCCCTGGGCGCCAAGCGCGCCTTCTTCACCACGCAGGACACCGTCGGCGACCTCGATCTGCTGCGGCAGGCCCTCGGCGTCGACCGGATCACGCTCGACGGCATCTCCTACGGCACCTTCGTGGCCGAGCGCTACGCGCTCGCGCATCCCGGCCACGTGGCGCGGCTGGTGCTCGACTCGGTGGTGCCGCAGACGGGAATCAATCCGTTCCAGCTCGAGTCGATCCAGTCCGTGCCGCGCGTGCTCCGGTCGGCATGCGCCGAGCGCCACTGCGGAACCGACCCGGCGAACGACCTCGCCGCGGTGATCCGCGGCGAGCACAACGGCCCGGCCCTGCTGGACCTGCTCGTCACGTTCAGCGTGTTCGACCCGGACTATCGCCCGATACCGGGCGTCCTGGCGGCCGCCCGTGCGGGCCATCCCAGGCGGCTCGAGCGACTGATGGCGCTGGTGCACCGCGGCGGCGCCACCCCGGCGTCCCTGTTGAGCCAGGGTCTGCACGCGAGCACGATCTGCGCGGACTACGACCAGCCGTGGGGCGGCCCGGACACGCCGCTGCCGAAGCGGACGGCCGCGATCCAGACGGCCGCCGCGCGCCTGACACCGGCCACGCTGTGGCCGTTCGACCGCGCGACCGCCACCGGTAACGGCGAGCTGTTCGTCTGCGAGCGCTGGCCCCCGGAGAACGTGACGCCGCCCAGCGCCACCGGCTCGCTTCCCAACGTGCCGACGCTGCTGCTCGTGGGCGAGCGCGACCTCTCCACCCCGCTCCCGTGGGCTCAGGCAGAGGCACGCCATGCGCCCCAGGGAAAGCTCGTCGTGGTGCGCGGCGCCGGCCACGCGACGCAGCTCAGGGGACCGCATCCGCCTGGCGTGCCGCAGGTGGCCAGGTTCCTCCAGGGCTAAAGCGACCTCTCGCCGTACTCCTTGGCCAGCTTCTTGGGCGCCCTGGCCAGCCAGGCCTCGACGATCACCTCTTCGAGGTCGTCGGCGCCGATGCGCTCGAGCTGCACCAGCACCGCCGGGTAGCCATCGAAGTGCGGTGTGGTGAAGAACACGCCGGGGTCGTTGGCGATCAGCGCCTGCTTCGCCACCTCGTGCTCCACGCGCGCCCCGAGGATCGGCCCGCCGGGCGCGGCGTCGCCCAACGCTTCGAGGTCGGACCTGCGCAGCGGCCGCTCCCATACGAAGAGCTTGTCGCGCACCCTCCACGCGGTGTTGCCGTGCGCCGTGCCTTCGCTGGTCTCCGGCAACCCGAGCGCGATCCTGCGGACGTCATCCCAGCCGGCCATCAGGTCAATGGGGGGAGCAGGATTCGAACCTGCGTAGGCTAAGCCAACGGGTTTACAGCCCGTCTCCTTTAACCACTCGGACATCCCCCCGAGCGGGTCACGATTCTAGAGACACCGCCAATCCATGCCGGTGCGCGAACGCCGCGGCCTCGCCGCGGTTAGCCACCCCGAGCTTGCCCATGATGTTCGAGACGTGGACGCTCGCTGTCTTCGGGCTCATGTAGAGCGTCTTGGCGATCTCCGGGTTCGACCGCCCTTCGGCGACGAGCGCCAGCACCTCGCGCTCTCGCTCGGTGAGGCCGAAGGGGTCGTCGCCGGCCTCCGCGCCCGAGGGCGCCGTCACTCCGTCGAGCTGCACGCGCGCGTGGCGCGCGAACGCCCGCGCCTCCTCCAGGAGCGGCGTCGCGCCGAGCGCCTCGGCGATCCGGACGGCCTCCTCGAGCGGCGCAGCCGCGGCGTCTCGGTCGCCCGCCGCGCCGGCGACCTCCGCCATGCGTACGAGCGCATAGGCGATCAGGTAGGGATCGCCCGCTTCGCGACACGATTCCACCGCGGTGCGCCAGTCCGCCGGCTCGCCCCCGGCGCGCACGACCTCGGCGGCAGCAAGCGCACGGTAGGCGCGCTGCGGCGGGGTCATGGCCTGGAGCGTCTCGCAGCGAGCGCTGAGTGTGGCAACGCGGTCCGCGTCCGGCTCGGCCGCCTCGGCCTCGATCCGGAGCCCCAACCACGCGAGCGGCCAGCGGTAACGCTCCATGAGGTCGTGCGCGTCCGGGTCGAGCTTCTCCGCCACGCGGGCGCGCGCCGCGGCGAAGTCGCCGCGCGCCCGCAGAATCTCGGCTGCCGCCCCCGCGACCTGCAAGGAGTACTGCGTTCCGAGCCAGCCTCCGCGGCTCGTGGCCGCCTGGAGGTCCTCGGCGGCGTCGTCGAGGCGGCCGCGTAGCGCCAGCATCCCGGCGCGAAGCTGGAACAGGGCGCCCGCCACCCTTCCTTCGATGCCGCGGTCGAAGCCCGCCGCGATCGTGTCCTCCGCCTCTGCCCACGCTCCGAGGTGGAAGAGCGACTCGGCCCGATTGACCACCAGCAGGGCGCCGTAGACATGGAGGCTGAGGCCCGTCCGCTCGGCAAGCGCGAGCCCGCCGCGGGCCATGTCGGCGGCCTCCTCATGGCGGCCGAGCATCTCGAGCACATCCGAACCCATGAGATACCCGCGCATAGCGATCCTGAGATCTCCGACGGCCTCCGCAAGCTCGACCCCCGTGCGCACCTCGCCGACGCCCTCGTCCTCACCGAGATAGCAATGGACCGACCCGAGGATGATGGCGGCGTTGGCCTCCTGCTCGCGCGCGCCCGAGGCTCGCGCAGCTGTGACCGCTTCCTGCGCGATGCCGGCGCCCGCCTGAAAATCGCCGCCGAGCCACTTCAGTGCCGCGAGGGACGTGAGGGCGACCGCGAGGGCGGTCGTGGGCGGATCGACCGGCAGCAGCGCGACGGCGCGCTCCAACCTCGCGATCGCCTCCGGCTCCCGGCCCGAGGCTCCGATCGCCACGGCACCCGCCTCCATCACGAGCGCACGCCGCTCCGGATCGCCGTCCGGTCCGAGCTCGGCCAGCGCTTCGTCGAAGAGCCCGATCGAGCGGTCGAGCTTCCCGCACGCGTAAGCGCTGCCGCCGGCGAGGCGCAGCAGCTCGACGATGTCGACACCGCAGCGCTCCGTCGCGTCGGGCACGCTGCGCCACAGCTCGAGCGCGTGTTCGAGATGGCGTAGCGCCTCCGCCGGCGCGTAGGCGGCCGCCAGCCGGCCCGCCTCGACGTACGCCTCCAGCGCACGCGGGAGGTCGTGAGCGGCCGACGAGTGCAACGCGAGCGCGGCCGCCGGCGAGCCCTTGGCGCCGGCCAGCGCGGGATCTTCGGACAGGGCCGCCGCGTACGCGGCGTGGATGTCCACTCGCTCCCGGGGCAGGATGTCCCCGTAGACGGCGTCCCGCGTGAGTGCGTGCCGGAATGCGTAGCCGTCGCCGGACTCGTCGACCAACAGGAGATGGTGCTCCACCGCCTCGCGCAGCGCCGCCTTGAGGCTCTCGTCGTCGAGACCCGCCACGGCCGCCAGCAGCGCGTCCGGAACCGAACGTCCGGCTGCCGCCGCCACGCGCAGCAGCCCCTGCGTCGCCGGCGAAAGCCGCTCCACGCGCGCGAGCAGCACGTCGCGCAGCGTCAGCGGAAGCTCGTCCGGTCCAGCGCCGGCTTGGACCGCGCCCAAGATCTCCTCGACGAGGAAGGCGTTGCCCTCGGAGCGCTCGTAGACGAGGTCCAGCACGCCGCGCTGGGCCTGCTCGCCGAGGATCGCCGAGAGCTGCGCGGCCACCTCGCCGCGGTCGAAGCGCTCGAGCTCGAGCCTCTGCACCGAGCGGACGCGCTCCCAACCTGTGAGCAGCGGACGCAGCGGGTGGTCTCGGTGCAGCTCGTCCGAGCGGACGCTCAGTACGAGCAGGACCCGCACGCCGCGCAGCGCCCGCACGAGCAGCGCGACCAGGTCGAGCGTCGACTGGTCCGCCCAGTGCAGATCCTCGATCACGAACATGAGCGGCTGGTGCGCCGCGAGGCGCTGGATCACGCCGAGCGAGAGCTCGAGCAGCCGCGCGTTCCCCGTATCGGTGGGGGATAGCGACCCGAGCGCGGTTTCCGGGTCGAGCTCCGGCAAGAGGCGCGCAAGCTCGGAGCGGGCGGGTCCTACGAACGCGTCGAGCTCGTCGGGCGGCTCGGTTCGCACCAGCGTGCGCAGCGCGTCCACGAGCGGGCTGAACGGCAGACCCTCGCCACCGAGCTCCACGCAGCCGCCCGTCAGGACGCGCGCTCCGGTAGCGCGGGCGCCGGCCGCCGCCTCCTCCACGAGGCGCGTCTTACCGACCCCGGCCTCTCCGCCGACGATGACCACCGACGGATCACCGGCCACCGCGGCCTCCAGCGCGTCGGTGAGCACGGCGAGCTCGGCGTCCCGCCCCACGAGCACTGGGCTGATCAGGTTGCGCCGCGCCATTCGCCCCTTCCACCCTAAGCCAAATTTGCGCGCTCTAAGGAATTGTCAGGCGCGTCTAAGGAGAGATCGGCGCGCCTGCCCGATGTGGGGCCCTGGGCCTTAGCCGTAGCTTCGCCGGCAGATCGGCAAGCGCCCCCAAAGGAGCCCCCGAATGATCACCACATCCCCCCTCACCACCGGCCTCGCGGACGCAACCGCGAAGGAGCTGCGCCGTCAGGCCGCGCGCCAGCAGGCAATCGACGGCATGCAGCACGAGCTCGACCAGCTCGCCGCCAGGCACGTGCGCGGCACGCGTCTCTCCCGTCTGGCCGCCATCGCGGCGGTTCTCGGCCTCTAGCACCCCCTCGAAGGGAAAAGGACACCTCACATGAAGATCCCGCACCTCACCCGACGCGTCGCCCTCACGGGCGCCGCCTTCGCCGCGATCGCCGCCGGCGGCTCGGCCGCCGCACTCGCCACCGGCGGCTCGTCCGGCGATGTCTACCAGGGCTGCCTCCAGCACAACATCGGCGGCCTCTACAACGTCAAGGTCAACCCCAACAGCCCGCCGCACTGCCGACGCGGCGACACACTCGTCAAGTGGAACCAGAACGGCCCGGCCGGCGCCGCCGGCGCCCCGGGCGCGCCGGGACCGAAGGGCGACACCGGACCGCAGGGCCCCAAGGGCGACACCGGCGCCCCCGGCGCGGCCGCCGCGCAGGGCGAGCCCGGTCCGCAGGGAGACCCCGGGCCCAAGGGCGACACCGGCCCGCAGGGCGAGCCCGGACCCAAGGGCGATACAGGCCCGCAGGGGCCGGCGGGCGACATTGGGCCGCAGGGCCCCAAGGGCGACCCCGGCGTTGGGTTCGAGGGCGCGCAGTGGTACTCGGCCAGGGTGACCCTGGCCGCCGGCGGCGGTCAAACGTTCAGCCGTAGCTGCAGCGGTGGCAACGGCATCGTGACCGCCACCGCAGCCCTGGACCACTTCGGTGATCCGACCAAGTTGACCATCGAGGGATACCCGAGCCAGCCGTTTCCCACGACCTGGTTTTTCCAGATCAAGAACGACAACATCATGGCCACTGACATCGACCTCTACTGGCTGTGCGCCCCGACGAAGCTCCCACAGGTGATCTTCGCCGGCTGAGCAGGTCGCAGAACGGAGCACACGACGGCGGTGGAAACACCGCCGTCGTGCCGTTTCAGGACCTAGACCGAGGCGTCCTTGAGCCGCTGAGCCTCGGGGAGGCTCTCGAGCTTCTTCAGCGTGTTGTTCTCGATCTGGCGGATCCGCTCGCGAGTGACACCAAAGGCGCGGCCCACCTCCTCGAGGGTCCGGGCCTGGTGGCCCTTCAGGCCGAAGCGCATCTCGATCACCTCGCGCTCGCGCGCGGGCAGCGCATCGAGAGCCTTGCGCACGTTCTCACGCCGCAGGTTCTCCACGGCCAGCTCGAACGGCGACTCGGCCGTCTCGTCCTGTACGAAGTCGCCGAGCTCCGAGTCCTCTTCCTCGCCGATCGGCTTCTCCAACGAAATCGGCAGCTGCGACATGCGCAGGATGTCCTTCACCTCGCGTGCGGTGCACTCGAGCTCGCGGGCGATCTCGTCCGGAGTGGGCTCGCGGCCCAGGTCCTGGACGAGCTGGCGCTCCACGTGAACGACCTTGTTCAGCTTCTCGACC
>DATNBJ010000244.1:0-12379 GCA_035572055.1 Thermoleophilaceae bacterium
GACCTTCCCGCCGCGCTCCTTGGCCTCGATCACCCACTGGAAGCCCACCGGGTGGCACTCGGCCATGTTGGACCCCATGATCACGATGCAGTCCGAGTTCTGGAGGTCCTGCTGGAAGGTGGTCGCGCCGCCTCTACCGAAGGAGGTCCCCAGACCGGGGACCGTTGAGCTGTGTCATATGCGGGCCTGGTTCTCGATCTGCACCGCACCGGCCGCGGTGAACAGCTTCTTGATCAGGTAGTTCTCCTCGGAGTCGAGGGTGGCGCCGCCGAGGAACGCGATGCCGCGCGTCCGGTGGAGCGGCCTCCCCTCGTCGTCCAGGTCCTCCCACGTCTCGCGCCGGGCCTCGATCACGCGGTCGGCGATCATGTCGCTGGCGGTCTCGAGGTCGAGCTCCTCCCAGGCGAGCCCGTGCGGCCGCCGGTACTTGACCTTGTACTCGCGCAGCGGGCTGTTCACGTAGTTCTCGGACGCCGAGCCCTTGGGGCACAGCCGCCCGCGCGAGATCGGGCTGTTCGGGTCGCCCTCGATCTGGACGACCTTCTCGTCCTTGACGTAGACCTTCTGGCCGCAGCCGACGGCGCAATAGGGGCAGATGGAGTCGACGACGCGGTCAGCGGTCGCCGTGCGAGGCGTCAGCCTCTCCGACCGCTTCGACTGCGCCGCGCGGCCGAGCCCCAGCGGGTCGTCGCGAAGCTGGCGAAGGAGCGGCACGCGCATAGCGCACGGGTACCCGCGGCGGGGTACGCATAACCGGCTAGATGTGTCCGCGCTACGACGCGGCGGCGTCGGTGCCGGCGTCGCCGTCGCCGTTCAGCTCGACGGTGAAGCGCACCTCGTCTCCCTGGAGCTCCGCATCGAGCAGCTTGTCGTCGAGCAGAGGCACGACGTCGGGCCCGAGGAACACCTGCACCCCCTGCTCTTCCACGACCTGGTCCTCGTCGCCCGGCTCGGGGGCCGGGTAGAAGTCGAAGACCGCCACGGGACCGCTGCCGTTCGTCGACGCCTGGGGCATCGTGGCAATGCGGACTCCGGCGCTCCCGGGCACCGCTCTCGTTATCGCGTCAATCGCTTCAGCCGCCGCCTGGGTGATCTGCAGCACGTCGCACCTCCTTAGCCGTCGGCCTACCCGACCACCAGCGGGGGGAAACGCCGCGCGGGTCTGGTTTCACCGCGCCAGGTGCGGCGGCCACCAGGTCGCCGCCCCACCCCAAAGGCGGCACGCCCACTTGCGTACTGCGCAACACTTTCTGATGGGAGCTCGGTCCCACGTTGTAACCACCGCTTGTCGAAGGAGCCGCCATGTCCGCCACAAGCCATCAGACCGTCCGACTCTCCCGAGGCCGCCATCAGGGGCCTGAACAAGGGGCGTGCGTCATGGAGCTCGCCTCGATGCTCGCGGGCGAGCCGTTCAGTGACCACCCCCGTACCGCCTGTCCTGTCATAGGCGCGTTCCTGCGCGCGTACAACGACGGGCTGCCGGACGATCGTCGCCAGGACCTGTACTCGTACGCCGCCAAGGTGGTGGGTACCTCGTCCAGCCGCAAGGTGCGCCGCGCGCGGGCGCGGTTGTGCCTCGAGTGGTTCGCGGAACAGACGCCCGGGGGGCGCCGCCCCTCGCGAATGTCGCTGCTGCTCGCGGGCTGGTCGCTCGGATCCGTCGGCCGGGCCGCCGCCAGAGCGGCGCGCGCCAGCGCCGACTCGCACACGAGCGTGCTCTCGCTGATGGACCGGCTGATCGACCTGGGACGTCCCGCCGGCGCATTGCGCCTCGACGTCGACGCCCTGCGCGCGTCGCCGATCGAGTCGGCTCACTGAGTCGGTAGGCAGCCGCCAGGCGGCATAGGATCAGGCCGCGATGCTCGGCCTGATCGCCGCCAGCCTGCGACGCCGCCCGGCGCGGGCGCTTCTCACCGCCACGGGAATCGGCGTGGGGGTGGCCGCGATCGTCTCGCTGATCGCGCTAGGCGACGGGCTGAAGAAGAGCGCCAGCGGCTTCATCCATCTCGGGCGGGCGGACGTCGGGATCTTCCAGAAGGGCGTCTCCGATCCCACCGCCTCGGTGCTTCCCACCTCGATGGTCGGCCCACTCGAGCGCACGCCGGGCGTGGCCGAGGCCACGCCGATCCAGCTCCTGATCGAGGTGATCCAGCACCAGCCGTCGGCGATCGTGTTCGGGATCGACCCGTCCGGGTTCGCCGGGCAGCGGCTCGTGGTCCTCGCCGGCCGGCGCCAGACCGGGCCGGGTCAGGTCATCGTCGGCGACGAGCTCGCCAAGCAGGCGAAGCTGCGGCCCGGCAGCCCGCTGAAGATCAAGGGCAAGCCCTACTCGGTGGTGGGCGTCTTCCACTCGGGCGTGACGTTCGAGGACTCCGGCGCGGTGATCCCGCTGCGCGAGGCGCAGGCGCTGGCCGGCCACTCCGGCGGCGCGACCACGATGGCCATCGCGCTCGACCGCAACGCCAAGGCCGGCCCCACCGTGAAGGAGATCGAGCGCCGCTTCCCCGGCACGGTGGCGATCAACGACCCGGGCCAGGCGGCGCGCGCCGACGCCAACAGCCTGCTGGTGAGCAAGGCCGTGCTGGTGATCGTGGTGCTGGCGCTCGCTTTGGGCGGGATCGGGGTGACGAACACGATGGTGATGGCGGTGCTCGAGCGCGAGCGCGAGCTGGCGCTGATGTCGGCAGTGGGCTGGAGTCCGAGCCGGGTGGCGGCGCTGATCCTCGGCGAGGGCGTGGGCGTGTCGATGCTGGGCGCCGGGATCGGGCTCGCCCTGGGTCTCGCGGGCGCTCAGGTGGTGGTGAGCGCCCTGTCGGCGGAGCAGTTCGTGTCGCCCGACATCACGGCCTGGGGGCTCGGGCGCGGAGCGCTGGTGGGCGTCGCGATCGGCGTCCTGGGCGGCCTGTACCCGGCGTGGCGCGTCACGCGGCTGATGCCGGCGGAGTCGTTGGCGCGGGCGTAGAGCAGTGGACAGTGGACAGTGGACAGTGGACAGTGGACAGTGGACAGGCTTAGGCTCCGGCCCTGTCCACTGCAGCCGGCGTAGCCGGCGCACTGTCCACTGTCCACTACTCGACCACCCGCCCGTCCGCCATCCGCACCACGCGATCGGCGTTCCGCCCCACCTCGGGGTCGTAGGACACCACGAGCATGGTCATCCCGTAGCGCTCGCGGATGCTCGCCAGGAGGTCCAGCACGCGCTGGCTCGACTTCGAGTCCAGGGCGCCGGTCGGCTCGTCGGCGAGCAGCAGTCGCGGACGGTTGGCCAGCGCCCGGGCCACGGCCACGCGCTGGCGCTCGCCGCCCGAGAGCTGCGACGGCAGGTGGTCCACGCGCTCGGCCAGGCCCACCTCGCCGAGCAGCTCGACCGCCCGCTCGCGGCGCTCGCGCCGGCCGATCGTCGGGATCAGCGGCAGCTCCACGTTGCCGCCGGCGGTGAGGATCGGCAGCAGGTGATGGAGCTGGAAGACGAAGCCGACGGTGGCGCGCCGGTAGGCGGCGGGCGAGCCGAGCTTCGTGATGTCCTCGCCGTCGACCCTGATCGTGCCCGCGTCCGGGCGCTGCAGGCTGCCGATCATGTTCAGCAGCGTGCTCTTCCCGCAGCCGGACGGCCCGTTCAGCGCGACGAACTCGCCGGACTCGATCCGCAGCGACGCCTCGCGCACGGCGACCACGCGTCCGAACTGCTTCGAGACGCCCTCCACGACGACCTCTGCTCCGCCGGCCGCTCGCTCCTGGACGGCGTGGGCTTCGGCTTCGAGCACGACCGAGATCCTAGTTCCGGCGGGGGCGGCGGAGCTACTCGACGAGCGGAGGCTCGCGCAGGTTGCGGTTGATCCGCTCCGACAGCGCCGCCGACGCCGCCCGCCTGGCCTCCGTCTGGGCCGCCTCGCCGCCCGCGGCCAGCAGCGCGGTCTCGTAGGCGTCCGCAGCCACCTCCCAGCGCTCGCGCTCCTCGGCGGTCTCGAGCGCCGCCTCGCGCCGCAGGGTCTCCGCGCGCTCGGCGATCTGCCCGGCGGGAAGGTCGCCCGAGTGCGTCTCCTCCTTCACGCGCTCGCTCGTGAAGGAGAACTTCCCGGGCAGCGTGTGGACCGGGTCGTGCTGAAGCCGGACGATCCGGATCGAGCCGTCATCGAGCACCTCGGTGATCACCGACCAGCGCGTGTAGGGATGGACCGCCGAGAGCCACGGCGCCATCTCCTGCCGCAGCTCCTTGCCGGCGTGCCCCTCCATGCCCTGGCGGATGAACTCCGCGACGTGGACCCAACCCCAGTGGGTGGCCACCAGGACGCCGCCTACGGCCATCAGCAGCGCGTTCCCCAGGGTGACGCGGTCGGCGAGCGACAGGATCACGCCGAGCACGAGCAGGGCGATGCCCCCGATGAGCGACGCGGCGGTGAGCGCCACCCCGGCGTTCAGCACCACGCTCGAGCCTCGCTCGCTCTTCACCGGCAGGTGCCGCTGCTCGGCCTCGGGCAGCCTGCTCATGTCTTTCTCGAGCAATCGCTCGTCCGGGACCAGACCCAGGAAGTTGGTGGGATCGACGGGCCCGCTCACGAGTCCTATGCTCGTTCAGAAGCACCAGTTGCGTCCACAGGAAAAGGAGCGATCGTGCCCTTGTTTTTCATCACCGTCGAGCAGCAGGAGCGCGCGATCGTTGAGCGGTTTGGGAAATTCGTCCGTGTCGTCGGACCCGGCCTCCACCGCAAGACTCCGTTCGCGGAGCGCGTGGCCGACCGCCTGAGCCTCCAGGTCGAGCAGCTCAACCTCGAGATCGAGACGAAGACGAAGGACAACGTCTTCGTGCACGTGAAGATCTCAATCCAGTACAAGGTCGGCGACACCGACGAGGAGGTGATGAACGCCTGCTACAAGCTGGACAGCCCGGAGGTGCAGATCGAGTCCTACGCCTTCGACGTGGTGCGCTCGCACGTGCCGTCGCTCGGCCTCGACGAGGCCTACGAGGACGCCGACTCGATGGCCCAGCACATCAAGGACCGCCTCTCCGAGCAGATGGCCGAGTACGGCTACCAGATCGTCAAGGCGCTCGTGACGAACATCGAGCCGGGCCCGAAGGTGAAGGAGGCGATGGACAACATCAACGCCGCCCGCCGCAACCAGGAGGCGGCGATCGCCCAGGGCGAGGCCGACAAGACCCTGCGGGTCAAGAAGGCCGAGGCCGAGAAGGAGAGCATGCGCCTCCAGGGCGAGGGCGTGGCCGAGCAGCGCAAGGCGATCACCGAGGGCCTGAAGGTGTCGGTGGATCAGTTGGCGGAAGCTGCGGGCGTGGCGCCCAAGGAGGCGATGGCGCTCGTCGCGCTCACCCAGTACATGGACATGCTGCGCGACGTGTCGAACGCCTCCCGGACCAACACGATCCTGCTCCCTCACTCGCCGGACGCGGTGAGCCAGCTCCAGGCCATGCTTCGCGATGGGCTGCTGACCGCGGAGCTCAGCACCCAGGCCGCCAAGGAGCCGCACACGAACGCAAGCGGCTGAGCGGTTTCCGGGCGGCGCCCTCGGGTAGGCGGATGGCATGACCGAGGAACGCGATCCACATCACCCACTGAACCAGCCGGCGGAGGACCCGGATCCGACGGAGTGGCCGGATCCCTACGACAAGCGCGACGACCCGCGCGGTCCCGGCAAGGAGCCGCACCCGGGCGACGAGAGCACGAGCGAGCCGCCGCCCGCCCAGGACCCCGAGGCGGGGCCGTTCGAGGGACCGAAGCGCGACAAGCTGGACGAGTAGCTAGCTTGCCGCGCGATGGCGCGTAAGCCACCTCCGGGCATCGAGAGACCCAAGCGCTTTCGCCCGAAGTTCCACTACGAGCTGATCGTCTGCGGCCTTACCGGCCACGAGCTGGTCGGGCTCGACGCCGCCGAGCTGCGTCCCGAGGACGGCCTCGTCGCGCGCGAGGGGCCGGACGGCCTGCGCTGGTACCGCTGCCTGCGCTGCGACAGCTGGCTGCCGCTCGACGGGCCCGCCGCCCCCGCGCGGCAGCTCCCGCCCGAGCGCGCCCAGATCGAGCTGCCGCTCCGGGGCAAGGCGCTGCGCGACAAGATCATCCTGCGGCTGATCGCGATCGACCGCGCGATCCATTTCGTGGTGCTCACCGTGCTCGCGGTGGTGATCCTGCTGTTCGCGAAGAACGCCGCCCACCTGCGCGAGCCGGTCTACAAGGCGCTGGCGGACCTGGAGAACGGCCTCGGCGGACCGGCGAGGAAGCACGGCGTGATCAACGAGATCCGCCACCTGTTCTCGCTCCAGCGGGGAACGCTCACGAAGATCGGTCTGGTCGTGGCGCTCTACGCGGCGATCGAGGGACTCGAGGCCGTGGGCCTGTGGCTGCAGAAGCGCTGGGCGGAGTACCTGACCTTCGTCGCCACCACCGCGCTGATCCCACTCGAGGTCTACGAGATCGTGACGAAGGGCTCGCCGCTGAAGGTGCTCACGCTGATCGTCAACGTCGCCGTCGTGGCATACCTCCTTTGGGCGAAGCGCCTGTTCGGCATTCGGGGCGGCGCCCGCGCCGAGCACGAGGAGCGGATGCGCGACCTCGGCTGGGACGCCCTGGAGCGGGCCACCCCCGACCTGCAGTCAGGGCACTCAGTCCGTCCTCCCCTGGCCCCACACTGAGGAGCGTGCGGGGAAAGCGTCTGGCCCTCCTCGAGGGACTCATCGCATGCGCTGGCGCGGCACTGCTGGTGGCCATCTCCGGCGGCGGGCAGGGCTTCTGGCTCACGCTGCCGATCGCACTGCTCTTGGCGGGCACGGCGCGTACCGTGGCGCAGGCGTCGCTGGCCGCCTCGGCGGTCACGGTCGCGGGCATCGTCGCCGCCGGGTCCACGGCGCCGCCTCTCCCGCTGATCCTGCTGGTCAGCGGCGGCAGCGTCGCGATCCTGCGGATCCACCAGGAGCGCTTCGAGCGCGAGCGCCGCGCGCTCCGCTCCACCGCGATGAAGGACCCGCTCACCGGCGCGGCCAACCGGCGCGCCTTCGCCGAGCGGCTGCGCTACGAGGTGGCGCGCCACGCGCGGCAGGAGCACGACTTCGCGCTGGTGGCACTCGACCTCGACGGCTTCAAGTCGGTCAACGACCGCTTCGGCCACCAGGCCGGCGACGAGCTCCTGAAGCAGGTGGCCCAGGCGCTGATGATGGCCGTGCGCGAGCAGGACACGGTCGCGCGCGTGGGCGGCGACGAGTTCTACGTGCTCGCCCCGGAGACCGACCGCGTCGGCGGCGAGCGGCTCGAGGCCAGGGTGCGCTCGGCGATCGGCGGCGTGACCACCGGGCTCGACTCGCTCAGCGCCAGCGTGGGCTTCGCGATCTTCCCGGAGGACGCCGAGGACCCCGCCACGCTGGTGGAGGTCGCCGACGCCGCGGCGATGGTGGCCAAGCGCGAGCACAAGCTGGAGAGCCAGGCGGCGTGACGGATAGGGTGCGCCGGTGCGCATCCGGCTGATCGCGCTCCTCGCGCTGCTCGTCGCTCCCGCCTCGGCCCTGGGCGCCACGCCCCCGGGCCACGCCGGGCGCTGGATCACCGACCCCCAGGGCCGCGTGCTCCTCCCGCACGGGCTCAACATGGTCAACAAGCTGAAGCCCTACGCGCCGGCGAGCACCGGGTTTGGGGACGACGACGCCCGCTTCCTCGCCCGCAACGGCCTGAACATCGTCCGCCTCGGCGTGATGTACACGGCGGTCGAGCCGCAGCCGGGCCGGTACGACGACGCCTACCTCGCCGGGATCGCAAAGACCGTGGCCACGCTCGGCAGACACGGCATCTACACGCTGCTCGACTTCCACCAGGACCAGTACAACGAGCGCTTCCAGGGCGAGGGCTTCCCCGACTGGTCGGTGCAGGACGACAACCTGCCGGCCACGCCGAAGAACGGCTTCCCGCTCAACTACCCGACGATGCCGGCGCTCCAGCACGCGTTCGACCACCTGTGGGCGAACTCGCCGGGGCCCGGCGGCGTGGGCCTGGCCGACCGCTTCGCCTCTGCCTGGCAGCACGTGGCCGCCCGCTTCAACGGCAACGCCGATGTGATCGGCTACGACCTCTTCAACGAGCCGTGGCCCGGCACGACCTGGGCGCCGTGCGCCACCGCCGCGGGCTGCCCCGCCTTCGACGCGACCCTCGCCGCGTTCCAGAAGCGCGTGATCGCCGCCATCCGCAGGTCGGACAGGCGACACCTCGTCTTCTACGAGCCCAACGTTCTCTTCAACTTCGGCAACCCGACCCACCTGCCCGACCTGGGCGACGCGCGCGCGGGAATGTCGTTCCACGAGTACTGCGACGCGTCGACCGGCAGGAGCTGCCCGCGCAAGGTGCTGGCGGGCGCGCTGAGCCATGTGCGGACGACCGGCGACGCGCTTCTGCTCAGCGAGTGGGGATCCGTGGACACGAAGTCGACCCTGGGGCAGCTCCCGCAGGTAGCCGATGCGCAGCTCGTGCCCTGGATCGAGTGGGCCTACTGCGGCTGTGGCGATCCCACGGGCAGCATCCCGCCGAGCACCGAGGCGCTCGTGCTCGATCCGGCCAGGGCCCCCAGTGGCGCCAACGTGAAGAGCGCGAAGCTCACGGCTCTCGCGCGGCCCCACCCCGGCGCCGTGGCCGGCACGCCGCTGAAGCTGTCGTTCAGCACGAGCAGCCGCAGGCTCAGCTTCTCGTGGTCCACGTCGCGTGCCGCGGGACACGGCAGCTTCGCCGCGGGCTCCTGCACGTCGGTGTTCCTGCCGCCCACGATCTACCCGCGTGGCTACCGCGTGTCGGTCACCGGCGCGCGGGTCGCGTCGAAGACGACGGCCGGTCTGCTCGAGCTCGATTCGCTGCCCGGCGCCAAGCGCGTCTCCCTTCGCGTGACCCCCGCCCGGGGCGGCCACACGTCCGCTCCAGGTGCCGCGAGCGGCTGTAGCGCCAGGTAGATTCCCGCGCCCGGTCGCAGGGGCCGGCAGGGGGAACCGCAACGGGAGGCGGATCGGTGAGAAGACTGCTCGCGTGCGCGCTCGTCGCGCTCGGCCTGACGATCACGGCTATGCCGGCACACGCGGCGGGCCGCTGCGGCGCCCACCCGTGGTGCAACACGTCGCTGTCGCCGGATGAGCGCGCCGGCCTCCTGCTGAACGCGCTGACCCCGGACGAGCGGATCTCGCTGCTGGCGGGCGACGACCTGTTCGGCGGCGTTGGCGGCGCCGACACGCACACCGGCACGAGCGACGGCGTGCCGCGCGTCGATCTCCCCACCATGTACCTCACTGACGGCCCGGTCGGCGTGCGGCAGGGCTCTGCCACCGCGCTGCCCACCCCGATGGCGCTGGCGGCCACGTTCGATCCGCAGCTCGCGGCAGCGCACGGCAGCGTGATCGGGAACGAGGCGCGCGACAAGGGCAACGACGTGGTCTTCGCCCCCACCGTCAACGTGATGCGCACGCCGCTCGGCGGCCGCACGTTCGAGGCCTACGGCGAGGACCCGTTCCTCGTCTCGCGGCTCACCGTGGGCTGGATCGAGGGCGCCCAGGCGCAGGGCGTGATTGCGAACGTGAAGCACTTCGCGGCCAACAACCAGGAGGGCTACGCCGGCCCGATCGCCGACCTGAGCGCGCCCGGCCAGCCGCTCGGCCCGCCCGCTATCGAGGGCAACCGCATGACGGAGAACTCCGTGGTGGACGAGCGGACGCTGCGCGAGGTCTACCTGCCGCAGTTCGAGGCGGCCGTGAAGGAGGCGCACGTGGGCTCCGTGATGTGCTCCTACAACCGCATCGACGGCCAGTACGGCTGCGAGAACGCGCACCTGCTGCATGACGTGCTCGGCGGCTGGGGGTTCAGGGGCTTCACGATCGCGGACTACGGCGCCGCGCACGACACGGTCGCGAACCTGAACAATGGCCTCGACTTCGAGCCCTGGCCCGGCTTCGCCTACTCGCCGGTCGCGGTGAAGGCGGCGCTGGCGAGCGGCCTCGCGTCGATGGACGAGGTGGACGACCACGTGCGGAACGTCCTGCGCACCCTGTTCGCCTACGGCTTCTTCGACCGCGCCGCCTACAGGAACGACGACTCCCGGATCGACAGGCAGGCGCACGCCCAGACCGCCGAGCGCATCGAGGAGTCGGCGGTTACCCTGCTCGAGAACCACGGCGTGCTGCCGCTTGATCCAGCCCGCGTGAAGTCCGTCGCGCTGATCGGAAAGGACGCCGACGGCTTCAAGACCGGGGGCGGGTCGGGCAACGTCACGCCGTTCTCGTTCACAACGCCGCGCCAGGCATTGGAGCAGCGCGGCCTGAGGGTGAGCTACGACGACGGCAGCGACCCGGCGCGTGCCGCCGCTCTTGCCAGGTCCTCGGATGTCACGATCGTGTTCGCCTCCGACTACGAGGCCGAGGGCACCGACCGCCGCTGCCTCACCCTCGAGTGCCCGAACCAGGGCGACCAGGACGGGCTGATCGCCGACGTGGCCGCCGCCAACCCGAAGACGATCGTGGTGCTCGAGACCGGCGGCCCCGTGCTCACCCCCTGGCGCGACAGGATCGGCGCGCTGCTCGAGGCCTGGTACCCGGGCGAGCAGGGCGGCACGGCAATCGCACGCGTGCTGTTCGGCGACGCCGATCCGGCCGGCCGGCTGCCGGTCACCTTCCCGCAGCAGGAGGGCGACATCCCCACCGCCGGCGACCCCGAGAAGTACCCGGGCGTGGCCGAGAACGTGAAGTACAAGGAGGGCGTGATGGTGGGCTACCGCTGGTACGACGCCAACAGCATCACGCCGGCGTTCCCGTTCGGGTACGGGCTCTCGTACACGAGCTTCGACTACCGGAACCTGCGCGTGACGCCCACGAGCGTGAGCTTCGACGTGAAGAACACCGGCACGCGCGCGGGGAGCGACGCGCCGCAGCTCTACCTCGGACTGCCCTCACCACCGGGTGTGCCGGAGCCGCCCAAGATGCTGAAGGGCTTCCAGCGCGTCACGCTCGCCTCGGGGCAGACCAAGCACGTCACGCTGCCGGTCACGACGCGCGATCTCTCCTACTGGAACGTCGCGGCCGGCGACTGGCGGGTGGCGCCCGGCTGCGTGTCGGTGATGGTGGGCCACTCGTCGCGAGACATCCAGCTCACCTCACGTTGCGGCATCGTGTCCCGTTGAAGGGGCATGACGATCTCAATCGAGGAGTGCTACAGGGCCTTCGAGGCCCGCGACCCGGCGTATGACGGCCGCTTCTACGTGGCGGTGAAGACGACCGGCGTCTACTGCCGGCCGGTCTGCGCCGGCAGGCCGAAGCGGGAGAACGTGCGCTTCTACGCCACGGCCGCCGAGGCCCGCGACGCCGGCTTCCGCGCCTGCAAGCGCTGCAAGCCCGAGGCGTGAGGCTCGCCTTTCGCGAGCCGCTCGATGCCGAAGCGCTGATCGCCTTCTTCGCACGCCGGGCGGTGCCCGGCGTCGAGGAGGTGGTCGACGGGGCGTACCGGCGCAGCGTGCGCCTGCCCCACGGGGCGGGGGTGCTGGAGCTGAGCCCCGGCGTCGAGGCGCGGTTCTGGCTCGACGACCAGCGCGACCCCGACGCGGCGGTCGCGCACTGCCGCGCGCTGTTCGACCTCGACACCGACCCGGCGCCGATCGCCGCGCGGCTGGGCGCAGATCCGCTGATCGGTCCGCTGGTCCGGAAGTCGCCCGGCAGGCGCGTGCCCGGCAGCGTGGACGCGGCCGAGATCGCGGTGCGCGCCGTACTCGGCCAGCAGGTCTCGCTGGCGGGAGCGGCGACGCTGGCGGGGCGCCTGGTGCAGCTCTACGGCGAGCGGCTCGAGCGGCCGGTCGCGGGGATCACGCACCTGTTCCCGACGGCCGAGGCGCTCGCGCGCGCCGATCCGGAGTCGTTGCCGATGCCGGCGAGCCGCCGCACCGCCCTGCTCGGTCTGACGCGCGCGCTGGCGAACGGCGAGATCGAGCTCGGCCCGGACCTGCTCGCGCTGCCGGGCATCGGCCCCTGGACCGTGAGCTACATCCAGATGCGCGCCCTCCGCGACCCCGACGCCTTCATGCCCACGGACCTGGGGGTGCGCCGCGGCCTGGAACGTCTCGGGCAGGACCCGCGCGCGGCAACCGAGCTCGCCGAGCGCTGGCGCCCCTACCGCGCCTACGCGATGCAGCACCTGTGGAGCGTCTAGGAGACCTCCGCCGCCTGCTGCGCCACCTTCGCCGCGCTGGTCGACAGCATCGCCCGCGTCGCCCCGGCCACCTCGATCAACGCGTCGCGCGACACCGGCGAGACGCCCACCGAGTTGATGAACGCGTGGATCAGACCGGGGAAGCGCCGCAGCGCGGTCGGCACCCCGGCGGCGCGCAGCGCGTGGGCGTACTCCTCGCCCTCGTCGCGCAGCGGGTCGAA
>DATNBJ010000245.1:0-3246 GCA_035572055.1 Thermoleophilaceae bacterium
TCAGCCGCCCCGAGTCGAGCACCGCCACCCGGTCGCACACGGACATCACGAGATCCATCCGGTGCTCCACGAGCATCACCGAGAGCGAGCCGCGGAGCCCTCGGATGAGTGCCGCGAGCGCGCTCACGTCATCCGCTCCGAGCCCGCCAGCCGGCTCGTCGAGCAGGAGCAGCTCCGGGTGGGCGACCAGCGCACGGGCCAGCGCCACCCGCTTCTGCACCGGATAGGGCAGGCCGTCGGCGCGGCGCTCGGCCACGTCCGCGACCTCCGCCTGCTCTAGGGCGTCGAGCGCCGCACGGCGCAGCTCACGCTCGGCGCGATCGGAGACCGGCAGACCGAGCAGCGACGCGCCGACCCCGGCGCGGTGCAGGTGGTCCCCGCCGACCATCACGTTCTCCACCGCGGTGAGATGCGGGAACAGCCGCAGGCCCTGCGCGGTACGCGCGATGCCGAGCCGCGTGAGCTGGTGCGGGCGCACACCGCGCAGGGACTCGCCGCGCCAGGTGATCGTCCCCGAGTCCGGACGCACGAACCCGCAGATCGCGTTGAAGAGCGTGGTCTTGCCGGCGCCGTTCGGGCCGATCACGCCCAGCACTTCGTCGGCGCCGATCGCGATCGACACGTCCGCGAGCGCCGTGAGTCCTTCGAAGCGCACGCTGACGCCGTCCACGCGCAGCTCGCGCGCGGGAGACTCCTCCCTCAGGAGCATGCGGCCACGGTAGGCCAGGGTCGCTCGCCACTCATTGTCAGCGGGCGCTGAACTTCGGGCGGGTCGCTTGTTGGCTGCACACAACGAGCGGTTCTCGTTTGACAGCGGCCCGAATGGGCGACACGATGCTGAACCAATGTCCGCAGCCACCGCGGACACCTGGACCGGATCGGGGCCGGTCGAAGAAGAACGCGCGCGGATCCTCTGCGCGTTGCTCGACCACGTGGACGAGCTGAGCGCGAGGGCGGTGGCGGCGCTGCGCAACGACATCCCCGCCTACGCGGCCGCGGACGACGGTCGCTTCTTCGACGACGTGGGCGATCAGGTGTCGCGCCACTACCGGACGAAGCTGTCGTCGTTCCTCGAGGGGCGCATCGTCACGCTCGAGGACATCGCGTTCGTGCGCGGCGCGGCCACGCGCCGGGCACGGGCCGGCTTCCCGCTCGAGGACTATCTGAACGCGTTCCGGGTGGGCCAGCAGGTGATCTGGGACGCCACGGTGGAATGCGCCGGCGACACCGCCGTGGGGCGCGAGGCGGCGCTCCAGCTCGCGGGACCGCAGATGCGCTACGTGGACTTCGCGAGCACGCACGCGGCTCACGCCTACGTGGAGTTCCAGCAGTACGTGCTGGCCGATGCCGACCGTGAGCGGCGCGACCTGCTGGAGCACCTGCTCGCCGGGGAGATGCCCCTGCGAGGCCCGCTCGTGAGCGCGGCCCAGCGCTACGGGATCGGCCCGGAGACTCGCATGCTGGTGGTGGCCGCGGTGATAGCCGGACAGGCGGTCGCGCTGGATGCGCCCCACGCCGCCAGCGCGGCGCTGGTGCGGGCCGGCATGCACGAGCCGAGCACGCTCGTGGTGGTCCGCCAGACCGAGATCGTGGCGCTGCCGGTGTTGGGTCCCGACGGGGATGCGGAGGAGCTGTGCGACCGGCTCGAGGAGCTCCAGCGGCGGCTGGGGCGGGAGGGCATGCCGCTGGCGATGGGCATCAGCACGGTGGCCACCGGCATCGCCGAGCTGCCCCACCGCTACCAGGAGGCCTGCTCGGCGCTCGAATGCGTGATCGACGGCGGCGTGTCCGCGCTGCCGCGCCTGTCGGCCTTTCAGTACCTCGCCCTGCGCTCGGATGAGACCGCCCGGCGGCTGGTGGATCCGCAACTGCGCGAGTTCCTCGCGGACGACCGCAGCCGCGGCGGCGTGCTCACGGCCACGATCCGCGCGTTCGCCGACGCCAACATGAACCTGCGCGCCGCCGCGGACGTGCTTCAGGTGCACCCGAACACCGCGCAGTACCGCCTCGGACGCATCGAGGAGCGTTCCGGCCGCAACCCGCGCAGCGTCGAGCACCTGGTGGACCTGCTGGTGGCGATAGCGCTGGAGGACTCGGCCAGGCATCCCGGCTAGCCGGTTGGGCGCGCGCCACAATCGCGAGGTCGCAACTTTGTTCGCCGTGGCCGACGATCACGGCGCCGGACCGCCCTACCTTCAGGCGGGTGAACCTCGCCGGGATCCTGACGGCGAGCGCCGATGTCTTCGGTGCGAACACCGCGCTCAAGCTGGACGAGCGAGAGCTGACCTACTGGGCGCTCGACCTCGCGAGCGCCCGGCTGGCCGGCCTGCTGATGACGCGGGGCGTCGAGGCGGGGCAGCGTGTGGCCGTCATGCTGCCGAACGTGCCCGAGCTGGCCGTGGCGTATTACGGGGTGCTGCGCGCCGGCGCCGCGGTGGTCCCGGTGGACGGCCGGGACGACCTGGCGCTCCGCCTCGGTGACACCCGCTCTCGCCTGTTGCTCGCCTGGCACGGCGTGGCCGAGACCGCCGACGCCGCCGCCCGCCAGGCCGGCGCCGACTGCCTGTTCGTCACCCCGGGTGAGTTCGAGAAGCTGCTGCTGAGCGCGCCGCCCGCGCGCGAGCCGTGCGAGCGCGCGCCGTCGGACACGGCGCTGCTGCGCGGTCCGGCCGAGCTCACGCACGGCGGCCTCGCCGAGGAAGCGCGCGACCTGATCGCCCGCCATGGCCTGACCGACGGCGACGTGATGCTCACCTCGGCGCCGCTGTGCGAGACGTCCGCGCTCAACGCCGCGGTGGGCGCGGGCGCCTGCCTGATGCTGGCCGCGAGCTCCGCCCGCGCCCTACTCGTAGGACAGGGCTTCGAGCGGCACGAGCTTTGAGGCACGGCGCGCCGGGAAGATCGCCGCCAAGAGCCCGACGATCACCGCCGCGATCACGAAGATGATCAGGCTGCCCACCGGGATCGTGAAGTTGATCTCGTCCACGCGCGCCGCGAGGAGTCCGCCCAGCACGATGCCGAGCGCGATGCCGGTCACCGTTCCGATCAGCGCCGTGATCACGCTCTCGTAGCGGATCATGCGCCGCGTCTGGCGCCGCGTGAGACCCACGGCGCGCAGCATCCCGATCTCGCGCGTGCGCTCGAACACCGACAGCACCAGCGTGTTCACGATGCCGAAGAGCGACACGATGATCGACAGCGCGAGCAGCACGTAGAGCACGTTCAGCGTGCTCTTCAACCCGGAGA
>DATNBJ010000246.1:0-17048 GCA_035572055.1 Thermoleophilaceae bacterium
GCCCGCATGAGCGACGCGCCGTGGGCCGGCCGCCGGCTCCACTTCATCGGTATCGGCGGCGCGGGCATGAGCGGGCTCGCGCTGGTGGCGCGCGGACTGGGCGCGCGGGTGACCGGCTCCGATCGCGCTGACGGTCCCTACTGCGAGCGACTGCGCGAGGCGGGCATCGAGCCCGAGATCGGACACAGCGCGGGCCACCTCGCGCCCGGCGCGGACGTGGTCGTCTCCACCGCCATCGCCGACGACAACCCCGAGCTCCAGGCGGCCCGGGCGGTGGGCGCGCAGATTCTCCACCGCGGCGACCTGCTGGCGGAGGTCTCGCGGCTCAAGCGCTGCCTGGCGGTGGCCGGCACCCACGGCAAGACCACCACGGCGAGCATGGTCGCCCACGCGCTGGTCTCCAGCGGCCACAGGCCGGCGTACCTGATCGGCGGCGAGGTGCGCTCGACGGGCGCGAACGCGTCTTGGGGGCAGGGCGACTGGATCGTGGTGGAGGCCGACGAGTCGGACCGCTCGTTCCTGAAGCTGCGGCCGGAGATCGCGGTGATCACGAACGTCGAGCTGGACCACCACGCCACCTACCGCACGCTCGCGGAGGTGGAGAAGGCATTCGCGGAGTTCGCCTCGCCGGTACCGGTCGTGCTGGCGCCGGTGGGCCTCGAGCTGCCGGCCGTGCCGCCCGCTGTCACGTTCGGCATCGAGACGGGAGCGCTGGCCGCCCGGGACCTCATGCTGCGCGAGCTGGGATCGCGCTTCGTGGTGGAGGGCGTGCCGGTGGAGCTGAAAGTGCCCGGCCGGCACAACGTGATGAACGCTCTCGCCGCTCTGGCCGCCTGCCGCGAGGCGGGCCTGCCGCTCGAGGAGGCGGCTCCGGCGCTTGCGTCGTTCATCGGCGCCGGCCGCAGGTTCGAGCCGCACGGCCGCAGCGAGCGAGGCGCGCTCGTGTACGACGACTACGCCCACCATCCCACCGAGGTGCGCGCCACGCTCCAGGCGGCCAGGACGCTGAACGCCGGCCGCGTGGTCGCCTGCTTCCAGCCCCACCTCTACTCGCGCACGAAATACATGGCAGGCGACTTCGGCCGCGCGCTGGCGCTGGCTGACGTCGTGGTGGTGCTCGACGTCTATCCGGCGCGCGAGCGCGCCGAGGACTTCCCGGGGGTCTCCGGCTACCTGGTGGCCACGGCCACCGCCGACGCGGCGCCCGGGCGGCCCGTGTATTGGCTGCCGGCCCTGGACGCCGCCGAGCGCGTCCTGCGCGCCGAGCTGCGCGAGGGCGACCTGCTGCTGACGCTCGGCGCCGGCAACGTGGACGAGCTGGCCAAACGGCTTGGAGACGGCGCGTGAGCCCGCCCGAGGGAGTGGAGCGCGATTACCCGCTGGCGCGCCTCACGACGGTGCGCACCGGCGGCCCGGCCGACTGGTTCGCGCGCGTGGGGTCGGAGGAGCGCCTGGCGGATCTGCTCGCCTGGGCGGGAGAGGCCGGAATCCAGGTAGGAGTGGTGGGTTCGGGCTCGAACCTCCTGGTAGCCGATGACGGATTCCGCGGACTGGTGCTGAAGCTCGACGAAGGCCTCGCGACGATCGAGCGCGACGGCCAACACGTGCTCTGCGGCGGCGGCGCCCGTCTGCCGCAGGCTGCCGCACGCGCGGCGCGCTGGGGCCTCACCGGGCTCGAGTTCGGCGTGAACATCCCCGGCACGGTCGGCGGTGCGGTGAGGATGAACGCCAACGCGTACGGCGGCGAGCTGGGCCGGGTGCTCGAGTGGGTGCAGGTGGCCACCCCGGAGGGGAGCGACCGCCGCACGCCCGACCGGCTGGGCTTCGAGTACAGGCGCTCGAACCTCGGGCCGCACGAGATCGTGGCCCGCGCCTCGTTCAAGCTCGACCGGGCCGACCCGTCCGAGGTCAAGACGACCCTTTCTCGCATGCGGGAGCAGCGCAAGGCTGCGCAGCCGTCTGGCATCAAGACCTTCGGCTCCACCTTCAAGAACCCGGACGATCCGCGCGCCGAGGGCCGCACCGCCGGGATGCTGCTCGAGGCGGCGGGCTGCCGGGGCCTCGAGGTCGGCGGCGCCCGCTTCTCCGAGAAGCACGCGAACTTCGTGGAGAACATGGGGAACGCCAGCACGGCCGACGTGCTGGCTCTGATGGCCGAGGGCCGCCGCCGCGTGCGCGAGCAGTTCGGCGTCGAGCTCGAGGCGGAGGTCCAGCTTCTCGGCAGCCAGGACAGCGAGGGAGCGCTGTCGTGAAGGCCGTGGCGGCCGCCACCCTGCGCACGATCCCGCGCGCCGCGCTCGCGATCCCCAAGCCCATTCGCAACAAGCTGCTGTTCGCGCTCGGCGCCGTGGTGGTGATCTGGTCGCTCTACACGTTCTGGTTCCGCGACTCGAGCTTCGTGAAGATCACCCACGTGAGGGTCACCGGCGTGGACATGAAGGACTCGGACCGCGTCGAGGCCGCGCTCACGTCGGCCGCCCACGGCATGACCACCCTCCACCTGAGCAAGGACGCCCTGATGAGCGCGGTGGCCAGTTACACGGCGGTGAAGGACGTGGAGATCAAGGCGCACTTCCCGCACAGCCTCACGATCAAGGTCATCCAGGAGCAGCCGGTCGCCGTGCTCCGGGTGGGTGGCAAGCGACTCCTCCTGGCCTCCGACGGCAGCGTCCTCCAGGGCGTGCGCCAGGGCCGCAAGCTCGCGCTGATCCGCTCGACGGCCGCAGCGCCGTCACGCCGGCTCACCGACCCGCTCGCGCTGTCGGAGCTCCAGGTGGTGGCAGCCGCCCCGAACGCGCTGGCGCGGCACATCTCCAATGTGGGGAAGGGAGACACCCGCGGCCTGGTGGTGAAGCTCTTCAATGGCCCGCAGGTGATCTTCGGCGACACCTCGCGCCTCGAGGCCAAGTGGGCGGCCACCGCGGGCGTCCTGGCGGACGACGAGTCGCGCGGCGCGACCTACATCGACGTCCGGCTCCCGGAACGGCCGGTGGCAGGCGGCCTGGCCACCCAGTCGCTCACGCCGCTCGGCACCGCGGGCAGCGCCGCGATCGCTGCCAACCAGGCAAGCGCGATCGCGCCAAGCGCGGGCGCGACGGGCGCGACCGGGGCCACCGGCGCCACCGGCCAGTCCGGCACAACTGGCCTGCAATCGCAGAGCACCAACCCTCAACCCTGAGGTAGAGCTTGATACAACCCTCGAGTAATAGTCGAGGGTACGTGTCCTGCACGAAATCGTTCCGCGGATTGACACCTTCGACGAAAAACGCCTACAGTGCGGACTTTGCGGGTGATTGCCACTGGCGAAAACTCTCAACTATTGCTTGAGAGTCGGACGTCAGAAGCGGGCGTGCACGGTTAAAGGACCAGAGGGAAACAGGCGAGGACAACTCTGATGGAGACGGGCAGCTACCTGGCGGTTATCAAGGTCGTGGGCGTCGGCGGGGGCGGCACCAACGCGGTCAATCGCATGGTCGACGCGGGTCTCAAGGGCGTCGAGTTCATCGCCGTGAACACCGACGCGCAGGCGCTGCAGATGTGCGACGCCGACATCAAGCTCCAGGTCGGCGCGCAGCTCACACGCGGCCTGGGCGCCGGCGCCGACCCCGACGTGGGCTACGGCGCGGCCAACGAGAGCCGCGACGACATCAAGGAGGCGCTCAAGGGCGCCGACATGGTCTTCGTCACCGCCGGCGAGGGCGGTGGCACCGGCACGGGCGCCGCACCGGTCATCGCCGAGGTGGCGAAGCACGAGATCGGCGCGCTCACCGTGGGCGTGGTTACGCGCCCGTTCGACTTCGAGGGCTCCCAGCGCGGCCGCCAGGCGATGGACGGCATCGACAAGCTGCGCGAGCAGGTCGACACGCTCATCGTCATCCCGAACGAGAAGCTCCTCACGATCGTCGAGCGACGCACGAGCATCCTCGACGCGTTCCGCGAGGCCGACAACGTGCTGCGCCAGGGCGTGCAGGGCATCACCGACCTGATCACGATCCCCGGCCTGATCAACCTCGACTTCGCGGACGTCCGGACGATCATGCACGACGCCGGCTCGGCCCTCATGGGCATCGGCGCCGCCAGCGGCGAGAGCCGCGCCTCCGAGGCCGCGAAGAACGCGATCTCGAGCCCGCTGCTCGAGCAGTCGGTGGAGGGCGCCACCGGGATCCTGCTGAACATCACCGGCGGCTCCGACCTGGGCCTGTTCGAGGTGAACGAGGCGGCCGAGATCGTGCAGAGCGCGGCCGACCACAACTCGAACATCATCTTCGGTGCCGTAATCGACGAGGCACTCGCGGATGAGGTACGCGTGACAGTGATCGCGACCGGCTTCGACCGCCGCCAGAGCGGCCGCCCGGGCCTCTACGACGTCGAGCGCGGGAAGCCGCGGGAGCGCCGCGACCGCGGCGACATCGCGATGGACGACCGCCAGCGCTCGTCGCTCGAGATCTCGGAAGACGAGATCGACATCCCGTCTTTCCTGAAGGACTAGGCGCACAGCCAGGTCGCAGGTGACGGGTGGCGGGTGACAGGTTTTTCCTGTGACCTGTGATCGGTGACCTGTCACCTCGCCTGTCCGCCTTCCCTGCCACACTCCACCAATCGGACTAGTCCAATTGGTCTACCTCATGCAACCTTCTGTGTCCCCCGATCGGTTGAGGCGGGGACAGCCGGACTGGCCGCAGCATGGCCTGGTGGTACACGGATGACGCCACCGTCGCGGAATACAGGGGCCTGCCGATGGGCAGAGGCCGTGCTCTAGGCAGAGGCAGCGTTGGGGCGGATTCGCGTGCTACTCGTGGATGGGCACGAGGGATATAGAGCGGGGCTGGCGAGGGCCATCGAGGACCACCCGGGGCTCGAGCTGGCCGGCGAGGCTTCTGACGGCCGGGAGGCGCTCCAGCAGGTGCTCGGGCTGCGCCCGGACCTCGTCGTGCTCGAGGTGCGCCTCGGCAAGCTCGGGGGCATCGACGTCTGCCGCACGATCAGCGGCATGGACGATCAGCTCCAGAGCCGCACGGTGCTGCTCACCGGCGAGCGCAACGAGGCGCTCATGACCGCGGCGGCCGAGGCTGGCGCGTTGGCGGTGCTCGACAAGTCGGCGGCGCGCCACGAACTCGTGGAACGCCTGGTCGAGCTCGGCGTCTAGCGCGCCAAATATCAGGTAGTTGCGCGCTCCAGCGAGTGCTACAACTGGCCAATGACCCGAGCCCCCAAGCGGGTCCGTGTGTACGTTGCGGACGATCACCCGGTGTATCGCGAGGGACTGGTACGCGCGATTCGAGAGCGTCCCGACCTCGAGCTCGTGGGCGAGGCGTCCGATGGCCGTGAGGCGCTGCCGCAGATCAAGTCGCTCGAGCCGGACGTCGCGGTGCTCGACGTGCGCATGCCCGGACTGGACGGCATGGAGGTGCTGAACGCGATCAAGCGCGAGGAGCTGCACACGCGCGTGGTGTTCCTGTCCGCGTACGTGGAGAGCGACCTGGTCTATAGGGCGATCGCGATGGGGGCGGGCGCCTACCTGTCGAAGGAGGCGGACCGCGCCGCGATCTTCGACGCCGTGGCGGCGGTGGCGCGGGGCGAGGCGTTCCTGTCGCCCGAGATCCAGACCGGGCTGACCGCTCAGATCCAGATGCGCGAGGCGCAGGCTCGCCCGGTGCTCACGCCGCGCGAGCGGGAGATCCTGAGGCTGACGGCCGACGGCCACTCGGCGCCGGACATCGGCCGCCAGCTCCACCTGAGCCCCGCGACCGTGAAGACCCATCTGCAGAGCCTCTACGAGAAGCTCGGGGTATCCGACCGGGCCGCCGCGGTGGCGGCCGCGATGCGCCGCGGCCTGCTCGAGTAGGCACCGTGGCCGGTTTCAAGAATCACCCGTTGCGGGTATTTCGAACGCCTATCGCAGAGGGGAGCGGCGTGCCGGAAGTGAGCAGCGACAACGCGATCGACTCCCCCGAGCTCGAGCGGCACGACCAGGAACGCCGGCTCGAGCGCTTCCAGTCGATCTTCGGGGAGGCGGTCACCGGCATGGCGGTCCTCTGCCTGAGCGGACGCTTCCTGCGCGTGAACCGGGCCTTCTGCGAGCTGCTCGGGCTCTCGGAGGAGGAGCTGATGAAGCGCAGCCTCTTCGACGTCCTCCAGGAGCCGGACCGGGCGATCGCCCACAGCCGCAACGAGCTGCGCCTGGCCCGCGAGCTCGAGTCAGGGCAGGTCGACCTCCGCTTCATCCACGCCGACGGCCACCCGATCTGGACGCGCGTGATGGACGCGCCGATGGAGGACGGGCACGGCGAGATCATCTACACGCTTCTTCAGGTCCTGGACCTCAGCGAGCAGCGCCGGCTACAGGAGACCACGAGCCGCCTGTACGCCCTGTCGAGCGATCTCTTCTGCACGCTCGGCTTCGACGGCTACTTCAAGTCCGTCAACCCCGCCTGGGAGCAGGTGCTCGGTTACACGTCCGATCAGCTTCTCACGCGCCCGATGCTCGACTTCGTGCATCCGGAGGACCGAGCCCGCACCGCGCGGGAGAGCGGCAGGCTCAAGCGGGCTGACGAGGTCACGATCAGCTTCGAGAGCCGGTTCCGGACGAAGGACGGCGCCTACCGCTGGCTCCTGTGGAGCGCCCACGTGAGCCCCGAGGAGCGGCTGGTGTACGGCGTGGCGAAGGACGTGACCGATCGCAGGCGCTCGGAGGAGCGGCTGCGGGAGAGCGAGCGCAAGTACCGCGACCTGGTCGAGACCTCGAGCGACCTGATCTGGTCCCTGGACGCGCAGGGGCGCTTCACGTTCGTGAACCGCGCGGCCCGGCGCATCTACGGCTACGAGCCCGAGGAGATGCTCGGCCGCGCCGCCACCGACTTCGCCCCGCCATCCGAGGCCAAGCGCAACCGCGGCCTGTTCCGCCAGATCCTGCGCGGCCGGCCTGTCTTCAGCAGCGAGACCGAGCACGTGCGCAAGGACGGCAGCCTGGTGCGCCTCAGCTACAACGCGATCGTGCTCCACGACGCCGACGGCAACGTGCTCGGTGCCACCGGCACGGCCACCGACGTGACCGAGCGCAGGCGCTCGGAGGCGCGGCAGGCGGCGGTGGCGGAGCTGGGCCGGCGTGCGCTCGAGGGCACCGACCCGACTCAGCTCACGCAGGCCGCGGTCACGCTCGTGGTCGACACGCTCGGCGTGGAGCACAGCTCCGTGCTCGAGTTCGTGGCGGAGGAGAACTTCCTGAGACTCACCGCGGGAGTGGGCTGGCCGGAGGGGTCGATCGGCCGCAGGTTCACCACCGCGCCCAACTCGTCGCTGGCCGCCTACACCTTCCAGCACGGCGGCGTGGGGGTGGTCGAGGACTTCACGGAGGACAGGCGCTTCGAGCACCCGCCCGCGCTCGAGCTGCTCGGCGCGATCAGCGCGGTGTGCGTGACGATCGAGGGCAACGCGGAGCGCCCGTTCGGCGTGCTGGGCGTGGCGTCCGCGGCGCCGCGCAGCTTCAGCCTGGACGAGGTCAACTTCCTCCAGTCGATGGCGAACGTGCTGGCCACGGCGATCGACCGCAAGCAGAGCGAGGCGCAGCTCGACCAGCTCGCCGCCACCCGCGGACGCCTGGTGGCACAGACGCTGGCCGCGGAGGACCGCGCACGGCGCGCGATCTCGGAGGTGCTGCACGATCACGCGCTGCAGGACCTGCTGGCCAGCCGGCAGGACCTGGTCGAGGTGCTGGAGGACCCGAACGGCGACCCGCAACGGGTCGTGCGGGCGCGCGAGGGAATCGAGCGCGCTGTGCGGTTGCTCCGCGACGCCGTGTTCAACCTGCACCCGGTCGTGCTCGAGCACGCGGGTCTCGCCGCCGCGATCCGGGCGGTGGCGGACCACCAGGGCCGTCGCGGTGGCTTCGAATGCGAGATCGAGGTGGACCGGCAGGCCACCGGCGTGCACGACGAATTGATCCTGTCGCTCGCGCGCGAGCTCCTGACCAACGCGGCCAAGCACGCGACGGCACGGCACGTGCGCGTGCGCGTGCGCCGCGAGGACAAGGAGATCGCCCTCGAGGTGTCGGACGACGGCGTCGGCATGGACAAGCGCCGCCGTGCCCGCGCGCTCTCCGAGGGGCACGTCGGGCTGGCGTCGAGCGCGGAGCGCGTCGAGGCCGTCTGCGGCAGCTTCGAGCTGGACAGCCGGCCGGGCTACGGGACGACGGTGATGGCGAGGCTACCCGCGCGACGGGTTGCGGCCCATCGGGCGGATGTCCCGCGTCAGCGCGTTGCCCAGATCAGCGAATACCCACTCGGCGGCGGTCGATGAGCTCTTCCGAGATCGCCATCGCCACCGCGTGAGCGCGGGTCCGCGCGCCCATCTTGCGAAGGATGTTCTTGATGTGTGTCCGCACGGTGTGCGGGCTGAGGAACAGGCTCGCGGAGATGTCCTCGATCGACTGCCCCCGCGCTATGTGCTCCAGCACCTCGCACTCCCGATCAGACAAAGTCCCTGCGCGTGATCGGTATGTGGTTGTAGTGATGGTGGTCATGTCTCCCTGCGGGGGGAGTTTTTACGCGCAACCTACGTAGATCAACCGTACGCGCGGATGGTCCGGAGGAGGAGGCGCGCTTCGTCCGATCGGATGACCTGCGGGGGGAGGAAGCGTTCACCGCGCTCTGCCCTCCCGGCAGGGGATACCGGGTTCCCGCGGGGGCGCGAACATCGCATGGTTGGAGTTTCCACGCCCGTTCACCGTCGTCCTAGCCGACGACCAGCGTGCCTACCGGGAGGGACTTGCACGCGCGATAGCCCAGCATTGCCGCCTCGAGCTGGTGGCCGTGGTGGCCCGCGGCGACGAGGCGGTGCAGGTGATCGAGACCCTGCGGCCGGACGTGGCGCTGATCGACGTGCGGATGGGGGGACTGCTCGGCACCGGGGTCTGCGAGCTGCTCCGCGAACGCCATCCGGACCTGCCGACACGCCTCGTGCTGATGAGCGCCGACGGCACCTCGGCCGTGGAATCGGAGCCCGGCGTGGACGGATTCGTGGCGAAGGACCGCTCGCGGCGCGAGATCTGCGAGGCGCTGGTCCAGGTGGCCCAGAGCGCGCGCGTGCTCACGACGCGCTGAGACCCCGCAGGAGCCGGGCGAACACGCCGCGCAGCGTCTCCTTGCCGTACTCGTGATCGGGGCTGCTCGTGGTGAGCACCGCGACCGCGACGCGGCGGTCGCCCTTCCGCAGCAGCGCGACCTGGTGATCGACGGCGCCGGTGCCCGAGCCCCAGCCGCCCTTGAAGTAGACGTGCCAGCCGGGCACGCGCACGCGGCCGATGCCCCAGCGCTGCTCGGGGACGATGGTGGACAGGAGGTGCAGCGCGGTGGCGCGGTGGCGGGGCACGACGCGGTCGTCGATGTGGAGGAAGAAGCGCGCCTGGTCGACGGCGTCGATCCGGCTCTGTCCCCAGATCCCCGTGACGAGCGAGAAGCGGCGCATGTGCGCGTGGCGTGCGACCGCGTAGACGCCTGAGGGACCCACGATGCCGAGCACGCGCGCGGCGGCGGCGTTGTCCGAGCGGCGGATCATCGGGCCGATCATGCGGAAGTCGGCCTTGGTCAGCGCGCGGCCGCGCACGTCCGGCCTGTCGAGGTAGGCCACGAGCAGCATCGCCTTCAGCACGCTCGCCGAGGGGACCGTCTGGCTGCCGTGGTACGCCCACAGCCGCCGCTCGGTGCGGACCGCCAAGCGCACGTGGCCCGCTCGTTCGCTCGCGTACTCGAGCGCCGAGTGCACGTGCGGTCGCCACTCGCGCGCGGCAGCGTTCGCAGGGGTGAGGAGGAGGAGCGCGGTCAGGCCGGCTCGTGCTGCGCGAGGTAGCCGTCGAGCGCCTTGCTCTTCTGGGTGTCCTCGTAGACCTCGTAGTCGGTGAGGAGGCCCCAGCGGATGTGGCCCCAGATCACGTAGCGGTTCTCGTACACGCGCTCGCCGCTCGGGGCGTCGAGGTGGTCCGTCCCCCGGATGCACACGGTCATCTTCCACGGCCAGCCCTTCACCACGACCTCGTCGGCGTAGATCTGGAGGCCCACATCGACGAACCGCTGCAACCAGCGCTCCAGCTCGGCTTTGCCGTGGATCTCGCCGGACCACGAGCTGTCGCCCGGGAAGCGGAAGCGCACGTCCTTCGCGTCCATCCGCAGCGTCGGGCGGTAGTCGCCCGCGCGGATGCGCTCCATGTTGTGGCGCAGCAGCTTCGCCACCAGCCGCTGCCTCATGCCGTCTCCTCGAGGAACCTGCGGATCTCCGCGGCAAGCAGCGCCGGCTGGTCCTCGGGGATCAGCGTGCGGCTGTCCGGGATCTCCACGAGGCGTGCGTTCGGCATCAGGTCGGCGAGCCTGCGGCCGTGATCGCGCGGCATCACGCGGTCCTCGGCGGCCCAGGCCACGAGCGCCGGCCGCTGGAAGCCCGAGAGCCGCGCGGTGCCGGCCAGCAGCTCGCGGCTGCCCTGCTTCGCGCTGCCGGCGTACTTGCGGAGGTCGCGGCGAATGGCGCGCCGGCTGAGCGCGGGCCGAAGCCACGCGTCGGTGACCTCGTGGGGGATCCGCCGCTTGGTCATCAGGCCGAGCGCCAGCGGGCTGCGGCGCAGCGGGCGCAGCCGCAGCGGCTGGAGCGCGGCGTTTATGCCGCCCGGGATCTTGGCCGCGAGGGCGACCATGCGGCCGGGGAGGCCGGGCGGCACGTTGTCGAACGCCTCGCAGGAGACGAGCACGAGCCTGGCGATGCGCGAGGAGGCGCCGTTCGACGCGAGCAGCAGCGGCCCGCCCCAGTCGCTCATCACGAGCGTGACGTCGTTGAGTTCGAGGCGCTCGAGGAGCTCGGCCACGATGTGCGCGATGCCGGTCATCGAGAGATCGGCGCCGGGGCGCATCGGGTGCCGGTGGCCGCCGAGGGGAAGCGTGGGGGCCACGCAGCGATAGTCGTCGCGCAGGTCAGCCACAACGTGCCGCCAGAGCGAGGCGTCCATCACCAACCCGTGAGTCAGGACAAGTACGGGGCCATCGCCACCCGTGTCCTCGTAATCGATGGTGCCCGCGGAGAGCTCGATTTCCTTTGATCTGTGATCTGTCACCTCTGACCTGCCTCTTGATAGATCGCTCTAGCGAGAAGCAAGGTATCATGGCCCGCGCGATGCCGGCTGAGACCAAGGACCGCATAGTCGGAGCGGGCGCCGAGCTGTTCCGGCGCCAGGGCTACACGGGCACGGGCGTGAAGCAGATCGTGGCCGAGGCGAACGCGCCGTTCGGCTCGCTGTACCACTTCTTCCCGGGCGGCAAGGAGCAGCTCGCGGCGGAGGTGATCCGCTTTTCGGGGGGCATGTACGCGCAGGTGGTGGTCGAGGCGATCGCGCCGGCGAAGGACCCGCTCCACCTGGTCGAGCTCTTCTTCGGCGGCGCCGCGCGGCACCTCCGCGAGACGGACTACGAGGACGCCTGCCCGATCGCCACCGTGGCGCTCGAGGTGGCCAGCACGAGCGAGCCGCTGAGGCAGGCCACGGCGGAGGTGTTCGAGGCCTGGATCGCCGGGCTGGCGGCCAGCCTGGGGTCCGTCGGAGTGGCCGAGGACAAGTCGCGCGAGCTGTCGGTGGCGATGCTTCTATCGCTCGAAGGGGCCTTCGTATTGAGCCGTGCGGGACGCACCACCGAGCCGCTCGAGGTGGCCGGCAGGGCCATGGCTCAGGTGGTCGGGAACGCCCTGGCCCGTTGCTAGGGTCCCTGGCCCTGAGTCAGGCGACGCACAGCCTTCATCACACGCCGCTCCACGCTCGTCACGTGGCTGCCGGGGCCCGGCTCGTTCCGTTTGCGGGCTGGGAGATGCCCGTGCAGTACGAGGGCATCCGCCAGGAGCACGTGGCGGTGCGCCGTTCCGCCGGCCTGTTCGACGTCTCCCACATGGGTGAGGTGGAGACGAGCGGGCCGGACGCCGAGGCCTTCCTCCAGCGGCTCCTGTCGAACGACGTCTCGCGGATTCCCGAGGGGGGCGCGCAGTACTCGCTGCTCTGCCGCGAGGACGGCGGCGTGCTCGACGACCTCTTCACCTATCGCGTGGGCGACCGCTTCCTGACCGTCACGAACGCGGCCAACCACGAGCGCGACCTCGAGTGGCTGGCGGCGCACGCCGAGGGCTTCGACGTGCGGGTCACCGACGTGGCCCCCGACTACGCGATGCTCGCGCTTCAGGGCCCGCGCGCACGCGAGATCCTGGCGCGCCACCTCGACGGTGAGGCACCCGCGCGGATGCGCGTGACCCGCGCCCGGGTCGCCGGGGTCGAGGCGCTGGTGTGCGGCACTGGCTACACGGGCGAGGACGGCGTGGAGCTGCTCCTGCCGCCGGGCTCCGCCGGCGAGGTGTGGGACGCCCTGCTGGAGGATGGGGTTGCCCCCGTCGGCCTTGGCGCGCGCGACACGCTGCGCCTCGAGGTCTGCTTCCACCTCTACGGCAACGACCTCTCCGAGGACCGCAATCCGATCGAGGCCGGGCTCGGCTGGGCGTGCAAGCTCGAGACGGACTTCATCGGCGCCGAGGCGCTTTGCGGCTTCGAGCCGGAGCAGGCGCTCGTGCCGTTCGCCTTCACCGCTGAGGGAATCCCGCGTCCCGGGAACCCGGTGCTGATCGGCGGCGAGGCTGCTGGGGTCGTTACGAGCGGAACTTTGTCACCCTGCCTGGAGCAGGGGATAGGCATGGCCTACGTTCCGGTGGGGGCGGCCGAGGCCGGAACGAAGATCGAGGTGGACGTCCGCGGCAAGCTGCGCCCTGCCGAGGTGCGCGAAAAGCCGCTCTACCGGAAGGAGCAGTGACCGTGGCAGACGAGAGCTACCCCGACGGGCTGCTGTACCACCAGGAGCACGACTGGGCCAACGTCGACGGCGACCAGGCCACGTTCGGCATCACCTGGTATGCCCAGGACCAGCTCGGCGAGGTCGTGTTCTTCGATCCTCCCGAGGTCGGTGCGACCGTGAGCGCCAACCAGGCGTACGCTGAGGTCGAGTCGGTGAAGGCGGTGTCCGATGTGTTCGCACCCCTGTCGGGTGAAGTGCTCGAGGTCAACGAGGGCCTCAAGGAGACCCCCGAGAAGCTCAACGACGATCCGTACGGCGAGGGCTGGATGGTGAAGGTGCGTCTGAGCGATCCGTCCGAGACGAGCGCTCTCATGGATGTGGCCGCCTACAAGGAGTCACTGGGCAGGTCGTGAGTCGTTACACCTCTGCAACAGACGCGGATCGCCGCGAGATGCTGGACGCCATCGGCGTCGGCTCCGTCGAGGAGCTGTTCGCCGAGGTTCCCGAGCCGGTTCGGCTGCGCGAGCCGCTGCGGCTGCCCGACGGCATGTCGGAGCAGGAGGTGTACGACCACCTGCGGCGACTGGCGGAGCGCAACCGGCACGCCGACGCCGAGGTCACCTTTCTCGGCGCCGGGATGTACGACCACTACGTGCCGGCGCTGATCGACTCGATCTCGCAGCGGTCCGAGTTCCTGACGCCGTACACGCCGTACCAGCCCGAGATCTCGCAGGGCGGCCTTCAGGTGATGTTCGAGTTCCAGACCGCGATCTCGGAGCTGACCGGCCTGCCGGTGGCCAATGCGTCCCTGTACGAGGGGCCGTCGTCGGTGGCCTCCGCGGGGTACCTGGCGAAGCTCGACAACGGGCGCTCGAGGTTCGTGGTGTCGCGCGGCGTTCATCCGCACTCGCGGGAGACGCTCTCGACCTACTCGGTCGGGTTCGGGTCGACGGTCGTCGAGGTGCCGTTGGACGATCACGGCGCGACCGATCTGGAGGCGCTGGCCGAGGCGGTCGACGACGACACCTCCGCGGTGATCCTCCAGCAGCCCAACTTCCTCGGCACCGTCGAGGACCTCGGCCCGCTCGCCGACGCCGCCAAGCGCACGGGCGCGGTGGTGGTCTGCGCGGTGGATCCGTTGACGCTGGGCATCCTCCGGCCGCCGGGCGAGCTCGGCGTGGACGTGGCCGTGGGCGAGGGGCAGTCGCTGGGCAACCGGCTGGACTTCGGTGGGCCGTCGTTCGGGTTCTTCGCCGCCGACGAGCGCTACATCCGGCGGATGCCGGGGCGGATCGCGGGGGAGACCGTGGACGTCGAGGGCAGGCGCGGGTTCGTGCTCACGCTGCAGACGCGCGAGCAGCACATCCGGCGCGAGAAGGCCACGCACAACATCTGCACCGCCCAGGCGCTGAACGCGCTGATGGGCGTGATCTACCTGTCGTGGCTCGGCCGCCAGGGCATCGTCGAGCTGGGCGAGCTGATGCTGCGGCGCACCGCGTACGCGCGCGAAGCGCTCGGCGTCGAGCTGATCAACCCGGGACCGGTCGTGCGCGAGTTCGCCGTGCGGGTTCCGGACATGGACAACATGTTCCGCCGTGCGCGGGCGGCCGGGATCAACCCCGGCTACCGGCTCGGGCGCGACTACCCGGAGTACGAGGACGGCCTGCTCGTGGCGATCACCGAGCGGCGGACGAAGCAGGACATCGATCGGTTGACGTCGGTCGTGGCCGGTGTTCGCGAGGGAGCGGTGGCGTGAGCGAAAGCCCCCACACACCCGACACCCGCACCATTTACGAGCGCTCGCGCCCCGGCCGCCGCGCGTTCGTGCCGCCACAGCTCGACGTGCCCGAGGTGCCGGTCGACGAGCTGCTTCCCTCCAGTGCGATCCGGCGGGAGCCGCCGGCGCTGCCCGAGGTCTCGGAGCCCGAGATCGTGCGTCACTACAACGGGCTGTCGAAGAAGAACTTCGATCTCGACACCGGCTTCTACCCGCTCGGGTCGTGCACGATGAAGCACAACCCGAAGGTGAACGAGCGGGTGGCGTCGCTGCCGGGGCATGCCCGCCTGCACCCGCTCCAGGACCCCGAGTACGCGCAGGGCGCGCTCGAGCTGATGTGGCGGCTCCAGCAGCAGCTCGCGGAGATCGCCGGTCTGCCGCACGTGTCGCTGCAGCCGTCGGCGGGGTCGCACGGCGAGCTGGCCGGGCTGCTCCTGACGCGCGCCTACCACGAGGACCGCGGCGAGCGTCGCACCAAGGTGCTCACGCCCGACACCGCGCACGGCACGAACCCGGCCAGCGTGACGATGGCGGGCTTCGACGTGGTGAAGGTGGGCACGGCCCCGGACGGCGGGGTGGACCTCGACGACCTGCGCGTGAAGGCCGATTCCGGCGTCGCCTGCCTGATGCTCACGAACCCGAACACGCTGGGGCTGTTCGACCGCAACATCGAGGAGATCGCCACGATCGTCCACGACGCCGGCGCCACCCTCTACTACGACGGCGCGAACCTGAACGCGGTGATGGGCATCTCGCGGCCGGGCGACATGGGCTTCGACATCGTGCACTTCAACCTGCACAAGTCGTTCACGCAGCCGCACGGCGGCGGCGGGCCCGGGGCGGGGCCGATCGCCGTGTCGGAGCGGATCGAGCCGTACCTGCCGCATCCGCAGGTGGTGCGCCGCGAGGGCTCGAACGGGCACCGCGAGGGCTACTTCGACCTCGACTTCGACCGGCCCAAGTCGATCGGCCGCCTGCGCGGCTTCCAGGGCAACTTCGGCGTGTTCGTGCGGGCCTACGCCTACATCTGCTCCGTTGGCGGCGACGGGCTGCGCGACGTGTCGGAGACCGCCGTGCTGAACGCCAACTACCTGCGTGCGCGGCTGGCCGAGGACGGCGTGGCGGAGTACCTGCCGATCGCGTTCGACCGGCTATGCATGCACGAGTTCGTCCTGTCGGGCCGCGGCGCCAAGGAGCAGCTCGGCATCAAGACGCTCGACATCGCGAAGCGGCTGCTGGACCACGGTGTGCATCCGCCGACCGTCTACTTCCCTTTATTGGTGGACGAGGCCCTGATGATCGAGCCGACCGAGACGGAGACGAAGGAGACGCTGGACGCCTTCGCGGACGCGCTGCGCTCGATCCTCGAGGAGGCGGCGCAGGATCCGGAGATAGCGCGGAACGCGCCCTATTCGACGCCAGTGCGCAGGTTGGACGAGGCGCGGGCGGCGAAGCATCCGGTGGTGCGGCAGCCGGTGGGCTCCGTGGGCGCTCGCGGTTCCGCCTCCGAACGGCAGCAATAAGGAGCGGGCCCGAGCGCGGGGCTTCGCCTCGCTGTGTTGCTCTGACCGCTCATGGGCGGTCAAATCAACAAAGCGACGCCCGGAATCAGCAGCCGGCGATCTTTACCGGGCTGAGGCCCACGGCCAGCTCGCCGAGCTGGCTCGTCAAGAGGCCCTGCACCATCGAGGAGCCGCAGCCGCGCGGGGTCGTGACCATGCCGCGGGTCCCGCCGGTCAGGCGGACCGTCAAGGAGGACAGCGCCACGTTCGGCAGCTGGTCGAGCGTGAGCTGTGAGGCGCCGGTGGGGCTCACTCGCGAGTAGCCCACGAAGCTCATCTCAGGCATCCCGGCCACGCCCTTCAGCAGCACCGCGATCTCGCGGCTCCTGCCGCGGCGGGCCAGGTTCACGGTGCCGCGCAGGCGCTCGCCGGTGGTGGCCACGGCGGCCACGGAGCCGATCTCGCTCGAGCGCGCGCAGCGCTTGGAGCGGCGCAGCGCGGCCGAGCAGGTCTTCACCCCGGCGGGGTGCTGCAGCCTGAAGCCGCGCGGGAAGGAGAGGGTGAAGCGCTTGGGCGGGGTGTCGCCGGCGGCCTCGCTCACGGTGGCCTCGATCGCGGGGCGCGCGTGGGGCGTCGCGGGGTCGATGTTCACCGAGACCCGCGGCGCGAACGACGCGTGGGCGGCGGCCGGAAACACCGCGACCGCCGTGAGCGCCAGTACGACCAGGGAGGGCTTGCCCTTCATCACCTCCTAGATCGACGCCCGCGCGAACGACCTTGAGCGGCGACCCGACCCTGGCGTGCCTAGACTCCCGGACCCGTGCGGATCTTCAGCGGCATCCAGCCAACCGGCAGCAAGCACCTCGGCAACTACATCGGGGCCATCCGCCAGTACGTGGAGGGCCAGGACAGGGGCGAGGCGATCTACTGCGTCGTGGACGCCCACGCGATCACGGTCAACTACGACCC
>DATNBJ010000247.1:0-5274 GCA_035572055.1 Thermoleophilaceae bacterium
GGTGGTCTATCCCGAGCACCTGACCAACGAGCTGGACTACGAGCTCGAGCTGGCGGTGGTGATCGGCAAGTCCGGCAGCCACTTCGGCGCCGACGAGGCCGCCGACTACATCGCCGGCTACACGATCTTCAACGACATCACCGCGCGCGACATCCAGCGCCGCGAGATGCGCTCCGGCGTCTTCTCGTTCTGCAAGGCGATCGACACGTTCTGCCCCCTGGGCCCGTGGATCGTCACGCCGGACGAGGTGGGCGACCCGCACGACCTCGACATGAAGCTGCGCGTGAACGGCGAGCTGCGGCAGCAGTCGCACTCGGGGAACATGTGGATCACGCTCCCGGAGCTGCTCGCGCACTACTCGCCGCTCGGCTACAGCGCCGGCGACATCGTCTCCACCGGCACCGTGTCCGGCGTAGCGGGCTTCCAGGAGAACGCGCACGAGATGTACCTCAAGCCCGGCGACGTGATGGAGTGCGAGATCGAGCACATCGGGATCCTGCGCAACCCGGTGATCTCCTGGGAAGAGGCCCACGGCACTCCGGCGCCCGCGCTCCAGCGCTGGTGAGCTGGCCCGAGGACACCGCGAAGCTCGAGCGCGTCCGCGCGCTGATGGCCGACGAGGACCTGGACGCGCTCGTGGTGCGCTCGCCCGACAACGTCCTCTACCTCAGCAACTACTGGGGCATGAAGGGCTACGACGCGGTGGTCTTCCCGCGCGAGGGCAGGCCCACGCTGATCTGCCTCGATCCGCAGCTCGAGGAGGCGCAGCGGATGAGCTGGACCGACGACATCCTCACCTTCGGCGGCTACGACGCGGCCGACCCGCGCCCGCCGTTCGCCCGCACGCTCGACCTGGCCGCCGGTGTGGTCGAGGAGCGCGGCTTCAAGCGCATCGGCCTCGAGCTGTCACAGGGAACGCAGGCATCCGACCGGATGGTCGGCGAGCCCACCACATTCTCCCTGCCCTGGTTCGACGGCTTCGGCCACACGGGCGCCGAAGTGGTGGACGGCGCGACGGTGATCTCGCGCGCGCGCGCGATCAAGACCGAGCAGGAGATCGAGCGGATGAAGCTGGCGAACGAGCTCGCCGCGCTCGCCTACGACGAGGTGCGCTCCAAGGTCCGCGCCGGCATGACCGAGGCCGAGGTGGGCGCGATGTACGAGGGCTTCGTGCATGCGACCGGCACGGGCTTCGAGGGCAAGGTCGACCTCGCACGCGCGTTCACGCTCGTCTGGGCCGGCCCGGGCATCGCGACCTTCACAGCCACGAGCAACCGGCCGGTGCTGGAGGACGAGCCCACGCTGCTCGAGATCTGGGTCGTGGTGGACGGCTACTGGTCTGACCTGACGAAGAACGTCTGCCCCGGCAAGCTGCGTCCCGAGTACGACGAATTGCTCGACGGCCTGCTGGGCGTCTACAACGCCGCGATCGACCACCTGCGCCCGGGCGCCTCGCTCGCCGAGCTCGACGTGATGATCCGCGAGGGCATCGCCGCGCTGGGCTACGAAGGTCAGCCGTCCCACCCGATCGCCCACGGGGTGGGCGCTCGCGCGCACGAGTTCCCCTACGCCCACCAGGCGGCCGACGTGAAGCTCGAGGAGGGAATGGTGATGGCGATCGAGCCGGGCATCTACTGGGAGGGCGGCGGCGGTCTCCGCGTGGAGGACAACTACCTGATCACCGCCGACGGCAGCGAGAAGCTCTCCCGGGCCCCGGACGACTTCCGGTGATCGACCGCGACAAGCTCTGGACCGGTGGGCTGAACGAGCGGGCGCTCGGCGAGCACGGCTCGGGCCACGTCGGCCTCTACGACACCACGCTGCGCGACGGCGAGCAGACCGTGGGGGTCGTGCTCGATCCCGACGCGAAGCTCGAGATCGCGCGCGCGCTCGACGCTCTGGGGATCGACCGCATCGAGGCGGGCTTCCCGCGCGTGTCGGCCGACGACGCGGCCGCGATCAAGGCGATCGCCGGCGCCGGCCTGAACTCCGAGGTGTGGGGCTTCTCCCGGGCGATGCCCGCCGACGTGGAGGCGCTGCTCGAGGTGGGCGTCAAAGCCACCGTCATCGAGTCGCCCGTCAGCGACGGCAAGCTCGCCGCCTACGGCCTCACGCGCGAGAAGCTGATCGAGCGCGTGACCGGCGCGGTGTCGCACGCCGCGGGCGCCGGAGTGAAGGTGTGCTTCTTCGGCGTGGACGGCACGCGCGCCGAGTTCGACTTCCTCCAGCAGATCTACTCCGCAGCCGTCGAGGCGGGCGCGAGCGAGATCGCGGTGGTCGACACGATCGGCATCGCCACGCCCGAGGCGGCCGCGCTGCTCGTGTCGAGCGCGCGCGAGTGGGTCGGGCCCGAGGTACCGGTCCACTGGCACGGTCACAACGACTTCGGTTTGGCCACCGCGGCGGCGATCGCCGCCGTGCGCGCCGGCGCCGCCTGGGTGCAGGGCACGATCAACGGCATGGGCGAGCGCGCGGGCAACGCGTCGCTCGGCGAGGTGGCGCTGGCACTCGACGCCCTCTACGGGTTCGACACCAACATGCGCCTCGACAAGCTGCGCGAGACCTCCGAGCTGGTGCGCTCGCTGTCCGGCTACTCGCTCGACCCCTGGAAGCCGATCACCGGCGACACCCTCTTCACGCGCGAGAGCGGCGCGGTGGCGAGCCAGTTCCACGATCCGCCGGCCATCGAGCCGTACTCCTCCGAGCTGGTGGCCGCCGAGCGCCGCATCGTCCTTGGCAAGAAGAGTGGCCTCGACTCGATCCGCATCAAGCTCGACGAGCTCGGCATCGAGCGTCCGGAGGACGACTGGCCGGCGCTGCTCGCGCGGGTGAAGGAGCTGGGCGCCTCGCAGCACCGTCTCGTTAGCGACGAGGAGTTCCGGGAGATATGCGCGTCTGCGTGATCGGCGCCGGCACGATCGGCAGCCTGATCGCCGGTCACGTGGGCCGCACCTGCGACGTGCAGGTGCTCACCCGCCGCCAGGAGCACGCCGACGCGCTGAACGCCGCGGGCCAGCAGATCAGCGGCAAGCACGAGCACGTCGCCCCGGTGCGCGCGACGGCGGACGCCGCCGAGCTGGACGAGTTCGACGTCGGTGTGATCGCCGTGAAGGCGAACGACCTGGACGTCACCGCCGCGCGGCTCGCGGGCCTCTCGCCGAACGCGGCGATGATGACCATCCAGAACGGCATCGGCGCCGAGGAGGTGGTCCACCGCCACGGCGACTGGCCGATCATCTCGGCCGTCACGTTCATGAGCGGCATTCGCCACTCGGACTCGCACGTGCAGTACGAGCTCGACACCGCCACGTGGATGGGACCGTGGGCGCAGACCGGCACCGACTACGCGCTGGTCGAGGAGATGGCGAACCTGATGATCGCCTCCGGCCTCGAGGCCGAGCCGATGCCCGACCTCCTGCCCGCACAATGGTCGAAGCTGATCTTCAACTCGGCGGTGAACGGCGTTGCCGCGCTCACCGGCCTGCCGCACGTGGAGCTGTTCGCCCACGAGGACGAGCCGGCCGACCTCGGCCACGTGGTGCATGCCCTGATCGACGAAGGCAAGGCGGTGGCGGCGGCGGCCGGCATCGAGCTGCACGACGACCCCTGGGAGATGAACTGCCTGGCGGTGGCGCGCGGGGAGACCAACAAGGGCGACTACGCGCACCTGCCCTCGATGCTCGAGGACGTGCTGGCCCAGCGCCCCACCGAGATCGAGTTCATCGGCGGCGCGCTGGTGCGCGAGGGCGAGCGGCTCGGCGTGCCGACCCCGCTGCAGGCGGCCGTCTACCGGTTGATCAAGGCGAAGGAAGCTTCATGGAAGGTGGCGGTGCACAGATGAAGGTCTGCGTGATCGGTTGCGGAGCGGTCGGCAGCCTCTTCGCCGCCCACCTCGGCAAGCTCGACGACGTCGAGGTCTGGGCGTACGACGTGGTGGATGCGCACGTCGACGCGATCAACGAGAACGGCCTGCGGATCGTCGGCCGCGAGGAGTTCACCGCGCCCGTGAACGCACGCACCGACCCGGCGGACATCCCGGCCTGCGAGCTCGGCATCGTGGCCACCAAGGCGATGTTCACCGAGGCGGCGATTCGCGCGGCCGCGCCGATCTTCGCCGAGGGCGCCGTGTGCAGCGTGCAGAACGGCGTGGGCAACGAGGAGGTGATCGCCGAGTACGTGCCGCAGGTGATCCGCGGCACCACCTTCCCGGCGGGCCACGTTGTGGAGCCGGGCGTGGTGGGGATGGACACGGGAGGCGACACCACGATCGGCCCGTTCGAGGACAAGCCCGCGCCGATGGAGGCGGTGGAGAAGCTCGCCGACGCCTGCACCCGCGGCGGCATGAACACGATCGCGCTCGAGGACGCGCGCGGCGCGCAGTGGACGAAGGTGATCTTCAACGCCGCGAGCAACCCGCTGGGCGCTTTGACCGGTCTGACGCACGGCCGGTTGTGCGAGCTGGCGACCACCCGCGAGCTGATCAGCGCGCTGGTGGCGGAGGGAGTGGCGGTGGCCACCGCGCTCGGCATCAAGCTCGACGGCGACCCGGACGCGCTGATCGACCACGCCGCCAAGGTCGCCTACGACCACAAGGCCAGCATGCTCCAGGACGCGCTTGCCCACCGGCCCACGGAGATCGAGACGCTGAACGGCGGCATCGTCCGCTTCGGCCAGGAGACCGGCGTGCCCACGCCGCTGAACGAGGCGATCGCGGCGCTGATCCGCGGGATGGAGCACGCATGGACCTCGCAACCCCAGGAGGTGGTCGGTTGAGCGCGCCGCGCCAGCCCAGCAAGGCAGAGATCGAGCGCCGCTACGCGAACGCCCGCGCCGCGATGAAGGAGCACGGCTGCGACGCCCTGCTCGCCTGCGGCAGCGAGTACACCGGCTTCGAGGGCGCGGTCCGCTACCTGTCCGGCTTCCGGATCGTGCACCGCTACGCGTACGTGCTGCTCCCGCTCGAGGGCGACCCGGTCAGCGTCTTCCCCGCCGAGGCCCGCTGGGTGGGCGACCACGGCGACGGCTGGGTCGAGGACAAGGTGTTCGACCCCCACCCCGGCAAGTGGATCGCTGACAACCTGCGCGAGCGGGGCGTCAAGAAGCTCGGCGTCTACGGCCTCGAGTACATCATGCCGGTGCGCGACTACACCGCGCTCAGCAACGGCAGCGGCCTCGAGCTCGTGGACTTCGACGTGCCCTTCGACCTCTCGCGCGCAGTGAAGAGCGAGGAGGAGATGGAGCTCGTCCGCGAGAGCATGACCATCAACGAGGCCG
>DATNBJ010000248.1:0-4294 GCA_035572055.1 Thermoleophilaceae bacterium
GTCGTTCCAGCCCGGGATCAGGAGGAAGACGACGAACGTGGCCGCGGTGGCCAGCCAGATGCCGGCGGCGTGCCGCGCCTTGCCGCGCGCCAGCGCGGCCTGGTTGAGCGTTGCGGCGGAGAGGTAGAAGCCCATGCCCACCGCTACGAGCACGAGGCCGATGCGGCCGTAGTGGTGGTCGCCACCGAAGAGGATCTTCATCAGCGTTGGGCCGAGCACCAGGAACGCCAGCGCCACGCCGCCGGCGAACACCGCGATCGCCGCAAGCGTGGTCTGCACGCTGCGGCGGAACGGGTCCGACTCGCCGCGCACGGCCAGGCGCGTGAGGTGCGGGAGGATCGAGGTTTGGATCGCCTGGAAGAGCTGCAACGGCGCACGCGCTATGAGCAGCGCGTTGAACACGAAGCCGGCCACCGCCGCGCCCGACGCGCCCTCGGTGGCCTTCACGAGCAGCGGCCCCGCGTTCAGGAAGGTCTGCTCGCTGATCATGATGAGGAGCACCGCCGCCGCGAACCCGGTCCCGTGCGACAGGCTGAACTCGGGTTCGCCCCGCGGGCCGGTCTCGGCGCCCGGCTCGCCCGCCGCCGCCGCGTCGAGCTGCGCGGCGTGCAGCGCGTCTTCGTCGGAACGCGGGGGCTCGGCGGCCGCGCGGATGTCCCGCCGCAGCGCCCACGGCACCACCGACAGCGAGAACAGCGGCGCGGCGAGCATGCCGAACGCGACCACGGACTGGCTCGACGAGATCCCCACCGCGACCACCAGCGCGAACATGCAGCGCGACATCGCCTCGAGGAACACGAGCCCGCCGTAGAGCTCGAAGCGCCGGTGCCCCGCCAGGTAGCCGCGGGCGAAGTAGCTGGCCGCGTAGCCGAGCACCGCGCCGATCAGCACCCAATACAAAGCGGACTTCCCGTTCAGCAGGTTGTCCTTCAGCGGGTGGTGCAGAGCCAGCGCGACCACCGCGAACAGCACGCCGAGCGAGAGCTGGATCGTGGCCGCCACGCGCAGGTGCTCGTTGCCGGTCTGGCCGCGCACGTCGCGGTCCGAGATCGTGCGCGACAGGAGCTGCTCCACCGGCCGGTAGAGCACCGAGACGATGATGAAGATCGCCGACCACAGCAGCGTGATCTCGCCGTAGTCGTGGTCCGACAGCGAGTGGCTGGCGAGCGAGAAGTAGGCGTAGGTGACGAGGCCGGTGACCCCGATCAGCACCGACAGGACGGCCGCGCCGCGGCCATAGCTGCGGGCGGGCGCTGCGGCTTCGGCGCTAGGAGGAGACGCGGACAAGCAACATGGTCCACGGGAACGGGGAGCGGATCTCCTCCACCGTGCCGTGGCGCGTGAGCTGCGAGACGAATCCGACTCGCGACCAGTGGTTCACGTGACCGGGGGTGTTGCCGAGCGACTTCCAGTAGGCGCCGCGCGCCATGTTGAGCATCCGCCAGAGTGGCTCGCGCGGCACCGACACGAGCAGGTAGCGCTGCGCGACGCGCGCCATCTCGGCCAGCGTGGCGTCGGGATCCGGCACGTGCTCCAGCACCTCGATGGCGGTGGCGACGTCGAACTCGTTGTCGGCGAAGGAGAGCGACGTGGCCTCCTCGACCCTGTACTCGAGGTTCGGCCGGCGGCGCGTCTCCCATTCCGCTTTGAGCTTCGGATCGTCGAGGTCGATGCCCACGATCCGCTTGTCGCCGAGCCGCTCGGCCCATTCGCAGGTGAGAACGCCCTCGCCGCAGCCCACGTCGAGCACCGACTCGGGCGACGCCTTCTCCCACAGCTCGTCGAGCGTGCCGTGGAAGTTCTCCATCAGCCGCTTGACGACCGGGTTGGTGGAGCCGTACTTGTCGAAGGTGTTGCCGGTCGGGACGGCCTCGGTGGGCGTCTGCGTCACAGCTGCACCGCCTCCCGCTCCTCCGTGGGCTCCTCCTCCGGCTTGCCGGTGGCCGGTCCGGCCTTCGCTCCGGTGGTGGCCACGTGCTTGCGGCCCGGCGCGCCCGGCTCGTAGTGCGACGGCTCGATCCCAAGCCGCAGCTCCATTCGCCTGACACGTTCGAGGATGCGCTGGTTGAGCACCCGGTTGCCCGCCAGGATGTCGCCTACTACGCCGAGAGCCGCGAGCTGCACGGCCGCGATGAACAGCACCGCGCCGAGGATCAGCGACTGGATGTGGCCGGAGTGCCCGTGCACGATGAAGTCGATCCCGAAGCGCAGCCAGATGATCAGCGAGGCGAGACCGACGACAACCGCCGCGGTCATGAACACGCGCAGCGGCTCGTACAGCGCGTAGATCCGGAAGATCGACACCGTGTTGCGCCGGACGTACGCCCACATCGACGGGAACAGCCGCGACTCGCGCGTCTTCGGGTTGGTCCGGATCGGCACGTGGTCGATCGCGACGGTCATCTTCCCCGCCTGGATGATCGTCTCGAGCGTGTAGGTGAACTTCGAGACCACCTGCACCTGGAGCGCCGCCTCGCGGTTGTAGGCGCGGAAGCCGGAGGTGGTGTCGGCGATGTTCGTCTCGGAGGCACGCCGGACCACCGCGCTGCCCAGGCGCTGAAGGCGCTTCTTGACCGGGGAGAAGTGCTCGATGGAGTCGATCGGGCGCGCGCCGACGACCATGTCGGCCTCGCCGGCCACGATCGGGGCGATCAGCTTGGGGATGTCCGCGGCGTCGTACTGGTTGTCGGCGTCGGTGTTCACGACGATGTCGGCGCCCAGCTTCAGCGCCGCGTCGAGACCCGCCTGGAACGCCGCGGCCAGACCCTTGTTGTTGGTCAGCCGGACGATGTGGTCGACACCGTTCTCGCGGGCCACGTCGACGGTGCGGTCGGTCGATCCGTCGTCGATCACGAGCCACTCGACAGTGTCGACACCGGGCACCTCGCGCGGCAGGTCGGCAAGGGTCGAGGGCAGTTGTTCTTCCTCGTCCCAGCAGGGAATCTGGATGATCAGCTTCATCAAAGAGAGGGATCCAGGCTAGCTCAGGGAGCGGCGGGCGGGTGCAGGGAGGCCGCCAGGCGGGCCCGATCCCGTTGGTATTGTGCCTGCTCTGGCCGGGCGGCGCCGTCCGCTTCCGCCGCGACTAGCTTTTAGCCGCCGTGTCAGTCACCGAGCCCTTGACACACGGCGCGCCCCCCGCCGTCGGCACCAAGCCGGACCGGGGCACGCGCCTGTACGCCCGCTTCGAGGCGATGGCCACGCGCGAGAACGCCGTACGCGCGCTCATCGCCCTCGGCTTCCTCGGGCTGGCCGTCTTCCTGATCCGGCCCACCTTCCCGAACTACGACACCTACTACGACCTCGTCTGGGGCAAGGCGATCGCGTCCGGGCACCTGCCCGATTACAACGTGCTGCGCACGCCCACGCCGCACCCGCTGGCCGAGCTCTACGCGGCGTTCCTGTCGCTCTTCGGCGGGGCGGCGGACAGGATCTTCGTGCTGACCACGATCGCCTGCTTCCTCGGCCTGATCGTCGTCATCTTCCGCTTCACGCAGCACCTGCTGGGCACGCTGATCGCGGCCGTGGGCGTGGCCTTCGTGCTCACGCGCACGGACCTCGAGTTCTACGCGATGCGCGCGGTCGTGGACGTGCCGTTCCTCCTGATGATCTTCTCGGCGGCACTGATCGAGCTGAAGCGCCCGCGTGCCGGCATGCCCGTGCTCGCGCTGCTCGGCCTGGCGGGTCTGCTGCGCCCCGAGGCGTGGGTGTTCTCGGGCGCCTACGTGCTGTGGCTCTACCCGAAGGCCGGCTGGCCGGGGATCGTCCGCTACGCAGCCGTGGCCGCCATCGCCCCACTGTTGTGGCTGATCTCCGACTGGATCGTCACCGGGCATCCTCTGCACTCGCTCACGTCCACCCGCGACGTGGCCGGCCAGTTCGGCCGCAACCGCAGCGTGCCGTCGGCCATCGGCCAGATCCCGAGCTACATCGGGGCGAACGAGCACTACGTGAACGACGTGGTGGGCGGCCTCGGCTGCCTGCTCGCGATCTACCTGCTGCGCAAGCGCGCGGCGCTCCCGGCGGGGCTGATCGCGATCGGCCTGTTCACGTTCCTGGCGATCGCCGCCGCCGGGCTCTCTGTGATCCCGCGCTATCTGGTCGTGCCCTCGATCCTGCTGAACGTCGGCGTGGGGGTGGCGCTGTTCGGCTGGACGATCGTGAAGGAGCGTCGCGCTCGCCAGGTGGCGATCGGCGTGGCGGTGGTGTCGGTGCTGATCGTGGCCTGGCGCGTGCCCGCGTTCGTCAACGACTTCCGCAAGCTGCACGGCCAGACGCTGTTCGTGAAGAGGCA
>DATNBJ010000249.1:0-3122 GCA_035572055.1 Thermoleophilaceae bacterium
ACCAGCTCACGGATCCGGCTGAGGACGAACACGTGGTAGTCCATCGAGAGGCCGAACAGGATCACGAACAGCAGCACCGGCACCACCGGGTCGATCCCGGCGGTGGAGCTGAAGCCGAGCAGGCCCTTGGCGAAGCCGTGCTGGAACACGAGCACGAGCACGCCGTACGCCGCGCCCACCGAGAGCAGGTTGAGCACGATCGCCTTCGCCGCGATCACGATCGAGCGGAAGGCGAACAGCATCAGCGTGAACGCCAGCGCCAGCACGAACGCGATCACGATCGGCAGCTTCGACTTCATCTGGTCGGTGCTGTCCTTCCACTGGGCGGTGAGCCCGGTGACGCCCGCCTGGGCGCCGCCGACCGCGCCCACGGTCTGGGGCACGATCGACTCGCGGAGGGTGGCGAGCGAGTCGCTCGACGCCGCGTCGGTTCCCGAGCCCACGATCGGGACGGTGATCGCCGCCACGGTCCCGGCCCTGTTGGTGTCGACGGTGATCGGCTGGTGCGCCCGGCCGCCGGCCAGCGCCCGCTGCTCGAGCTGATCGATCGCGTGACGCACCTGCGGCGCGTTCACGTTCTGCGCCTTCACCACCACGGTGGCGGGCAGCGCCGTGCCGGGGAACGCCTTCTGCATCCGGTCATACGTCTGCATCGCCCCCAGCGAGCGCGGGAACGTGTCGGGGCCCGGCTGGACCAGGTGCATCTGCAGCACCGGGGCGGCCAGCGCGAGCAGCAGCCCGCCGGCGACCACCGTGGAGACGAGCGGACGGCGCAGCACGCGGTCCACGATCCCGCCCCAGACGCGGCCCTCGCCGCCGCGGCCGAGCCGTCCGACGAACGGCACGCGCACCTTGTCGACCCTGTCGCCGAGCCGCGAGAGCAAAGCGGGCAGCACGGTGAGCGAGCCGAGCATCGCGAAGGCGACCACGGTCATCGTCGCGACGCCGAACGACGCGAACGTGGCGTCGCCGGTGAGGAACATGCCGGCCATCGCCGCCATCACGGTGAGGCCGGAGACGAGCACCGAGCGGCCGGAGGTGGCCGCCGCGGCCTCGAGCGCCGCCTGGGCGCTGAGCCCCTTGCGGCGCTCCTCGCGCTCGCGCTTCAAATAGAACATCGAGTAGTCCACGCCGACCGCGAGGCCGATGAGGAGCACCATCGCCCCTGCCTCCTGCGCCACCGGCAGCACGTGGCTGGGCAGCGCGATTGCGCCGAAGGTGGCGAACACTGCGGTGAGCGCCAGCAGCAGCGGGATGCCCGCGGCTACGAGCGCGCCGAACGCGATCACGAGGATCGCCAGCGTGAGCGGCACCGAGATGAGGCCGGACTTCGAGAGGTCCTTGGAGAACTGCTCGTTGACCGCCTTCTCGGCGCCGGCGTCGCCGAACTCGCCGACGAACATGCCGGGGTGAGCGCGCTGAGCGGCGGCCACCTGGGCCAGCACCGGGTCGATCCTGTCGACGGCCGTGGCCTTGTCGCCGCGGATGGCGAAGTCGACGAGCGCCGAGTGGCCGTCCCTCGAGAGGGTGGCCGGACGGACGTTCTCGACTTCGGACTGCTTCGACAGGCGTCCGCTCACGTCGCGGATGGCCGCCGCGAAGGCGGGATCGGTCGTCTTCAGCGTCCTGCTCTGCACGAGGACGCTCTCGCTCGCGGGCTGCTTGAAGCCCGCGTCGAGGATCCTGTCCATGCGACCCGACTCGCCCGGACCGGACTTGTTCGGGTCGATGTTCGTCGTGCCGACCATGCTTCCGATCGCCACGACGGCGATCACGCAGGCCAGCCAGCCGAACGTGGCTGTCTTCCAGTGTGCGGCACTCCAGCGACCCATCCGGGCGGCCAGATTCCGCGCTGATGCGGAGCGCATTGCCTCTCCTTCTGGTTGGGTGAAGTCCATGCCGCAACGATCCGTCCGCGGCGGCCGCGGGTCGTCGTCGGGAGGTCGCTCCGGGCGTCGTACGAACCGACGATTCGAGGTCCTACCTTGGTAGGACGCCGGGACTGCCGGGAGGGGATACGGTCAGCGCGTGAGCAGAATCTGGCCACTCGCTCGCAGGTACGGATTCGACGTCCTGATCGTGATCATCGCGGTCGAGGGGGCGCTCGAGCTCCTGCTCAGGCAGGACGCAGCGGAGGCACCGACCACGACCCTGTGGTTCACGGTCCCCGCGCTTCTCCTCGTGCCACTGCCGCTTCTGGCGCGCCGTCGCTTCCCGTTCGCGGCCCCGGCTTCGCTGTGGCTGCTGGCCGCGGCGCTGTCGTTCATCGACGGCCGCCTCGTGATCTTCTCGGTGAGCACCTTCGCCGCGGGTCTGGGCGCGGCGCTGCTGCTCGGCAATCTCCGCGACGAGACTCAGGCGCGCGTGGGGCTGGCGATCGTGGTCGCCGGCTCCGTGAGCGTCGTCTACAACGATCCGAAGAGCACTGGCGGCGAGTACGTCTTCACGCCGCTCGTGTTCGTGATCGCCTGGCTCGCCGGCTACGCGCTCCACGAGCGCGCTCAGCAGGCGGAGGCCGCCGAGGTGCGCGCCGCGCAGGCGGAGCTCGAGCGTGATGCCGCGGCGCGCATCGCCGTGGCCGAGGAGCGGGCGCGGATCGCGCGCGAGCTGCACGACATCGTGGCCCACGCGATGAGCGTCATGGTGCTCCAGGTGGGAGCGCTGCGGCACAAGGCGGACGCCGAGGACCGCGAGGTGCTGGAGGGCATCGAGGACACCGGCCGCTCGGCGCTCGCGGAGATGCGGCGCCTGCTCGGCGCGATGCGCAGCGAGGGCGACGACCTGGAGCTGGCGCCGCAGCCGGGGATGGACCGGCTCGAGCCGCTGCTCGACGAGATCCGCCGCGCCGGGCTCCCGGTGGAGCTGCACGTGGAGGGCGAGCCCTTCCCGCTGTCGCGGGCGGTGGACCTGTCCGCCTACCGGATCGTGCAGGAGGGTCTGACCAACACCCTGAAGCACGCGCAGGCGAGCCAGGCGGACGTCACGATCCGCTACAGCCCGTCGGACCTCCAGATCGAGGTGCGCGACGACGGCGCCGGCGCCGCCTCCGCCGCCGACGGACTCGGACACGGGCTCGTGGGCATCCGCGAGCGGGTGAAGATCTACGGTGGCGAGATGAGCGC
>DATNBJ010000250.1:0-2858 GCA_035572055.1 Thermoleophilaceae bacterium
GGCCTCCACGGTGTCGAGCCGCGGCCGGTAGCCGACCTCCTCCACGAGACGGGAGATGTCGACCGCGCGGCCGTAGCGGAGCAGCCGCCGGAAGTCGGGCGAGAGGCCGTCGATGCCCGCGCGCTGCGCCGTGTCGACGGCGAGGCCGAAGAAGGGCGGAAGCAGCGGGGCCGTGGGCTTGGCGGCCATGCGCACCAGCTTGGTGAGGCCGATCGTGCCGGGCGCCGCCACGTTCACCGGGCCGCGCACGGGGTTCTTGATCGTGGCCACGAGCGCCTCGATGGCGTCGAGCTCGTGGATGAACTGGAGCCGCGGGTCGAATCCCATGTACGTGGGCACGACCGGCAGCGCCAGGTAGCGCGTTATCTGGCTGTCGAGCGACGGGCCGACCGATGGCTGGTAGCGCAGCATCGTGCACACGATGCGCGGATGGCGGCGCGAGAAGGTGTCGAAGTAGTTCTCGATCTCGGCCACGTCGCGTTGGAAGCGACTGCGCAGCGGATACAGCCGCGCCATCTCCTCGGTGTAGAACTGTGGCGCCGAGGGCTCGGCGCCGTAGACGCCGGCTGAGCCGCGCACCACGATCGCGCGCAGGCTCTCCGTCTTCTCGCAGGCGGCAAGGAGCTGAAGCGACCCGATCACGTTGATGTCGTGGGCCGAGCGCTCCGACATGCCCGGTCCGGGCCGGCGGACGATCTTGTTGTGGACGACCATGTCCACGCGCGCCTGCGGGATCAGCTTCCCGATCAGGGGGCTCCGGATGTCGGCCTCGATGAAGTCGGTGCGCTCGAGCCGGGCCTGCGGCGGGCGGTCGTCCAGACCGGCGATGTACTCGATCTCCGGGTCCGACTCGAGCCGGCGTGCCAGCTCCGTCCCGAGGAAGCTGCCGACCCCGGTGATGAGGATCCGTCGCGGCTGCACTAGGAGGCCTTCTTGGGCTTCGGCTTCGCGGCAGTGCGCCGCGCCGGCGTCCGCTTCTCCGGCAGGCGCTTCTCGATCGCGTCGAGCCGGCGGGCGATCGCGCGCAGCTCCTTCTGCAGCGCCTTCACGTCCTCCTGGGTGGCCGGGCGCCGGTCCTCGAGCGCGCGGCCCACGCCGCGGACGATCTCGTCCACCGCCTCCTGTGCCCGGTCGCGCGTGTTCTGCGCCGAGCCCACCGTCGCCTGGATAGTGCGCTCCACCGCGTCCCGCACGGCGTCGGGCACCTGCTGCCTGGGCCTCCTGGCCATCGCGCCCGGAGTCTGGCATATCGTCCGGGAGGTGATCGCTACCGAGTTCGCGTGACGGAACCCACGCCGATCCACCTCAAGCCGCAGACCGAGCTGGCCGAGCGGGTGCTGCTGCCGGGCGACCCGCAACGCGCTCTCGCGGTCGCGCAGGAGGTGCTCGACTCGCCGCGGATGTTCAACCACCACCGCGGCCTCTGGGGCTACAGCGGCCTGGCCGCCGACGGCGAGCTGCTCACCGTCCAGGCCACGGGCATGGGCGGACCGAGCACGGCCATCGTGGTGCAGGAGCTGATCATGCTCGGCTCGCGCTCGTTCATACGTATCGGCACCTGTGGCGCGCTCGACCCGTCGCTCGAGATCGGCCAGCTCGTGACCGCCGAGCGGGCGCTCTCCGACGACGGGGCCAGCGCGGCGCTCGGAGTCGACGGCTGGGTGGCGCCTGACCCGGAGTTGACGACAGCCCTCCGGGAGGCGGGCGGCGGCCCGGCCGTGGGCTGCGTCTCCACCGACCTGTTCTACGATCGCCGGCCCGACGTGCCCGCCGGCTGGCGCGAGCAGGGCGCCTCGGTGGTGGAGATGGAGGCCGCCGCGCTGTTCCGGCTGGCCGCGCTCCACGGACTCGCGGCTGCCTGCGTGCTCGGCGTCAGCGACGTGCTCGGCGCGAGCGACGACCGCACGCGGATCGATCAGGACGAGCTGCTCGAGATGGGCGTCCAGCTGGGGCGCGTCGGCGCGGCCGCGCTGGCCGGCGTCCGCTCCCCTACTCGCTGACGGTCAGGCGCTCCTGGGCGCGCGGCACGGGTTCGCCGGGCGGGGCCACAGCGTCGCGAAGCGAGGCGATGTCGCGGGCGATCTCGTCGAGCCTGCGCTCGATCGACTCGTCCGCGGGCCTGTCCCCGAGCCGCTCGTCGAGCGAGCGCAGCCGCTCCTCGAGCCGGTCGACCGCGTCCTCGATCCCCTCGAGACGCTGGGACACGGAGCGAAGCCGCCGCGTGACCCGCTCCACATCGGCGGCGGAGGGGATGCCGAGCGCCCCCATGGCGGCCTCCTGGGCGTGGGCCGCCTTCTCGCGCGCATCCAGGGCACGCGAGAGCGCGGAGCTGACCATCGGGTTCGATACCAGCTCCTCGACGACCTTCGCGAGTGCCTCCTCACCCTGCCTCGACAGACGGTCCTTGAAGCCCTCGTCGCGCGGTTCGTCGGTCACCGGCCGCAGCGTACAGGAATCCGGCGGTGTGTCCGACGGCGCCGCCCATAACGGGTAACCCTAACCCTCGAGTCGACCCTTATCCCCTGTTAAGGAGTTTGGGAAGGGGGAAGAACTCATCAACCTTTAGGTGGGGGGAGCTTTGCGGGCACTGAAGCATCGTGCCTGATCGGCCGATAGAACCGTGCAGCTCCTATGCGTCCATCCATGCCGTGGCGCAGGGCAGTGACGAAGAACGGTTCCCAGTTGCAGAGCGAATTTACAGCGGCTAGCGTGCCTCCCATCGCGGGCGGGTCTGATAGCTTGCGCGCACGTATTGGCGGCTCCAGTCGGGGGCTAGCGGGAATGCGCCTGTGGGGCTTGGGAGGAGAGATCAGTCAAGGATGAGGAAACGCGTCCTCTACATAGTCCTTGCCGGCACG
>DATNBJ010000251.1:0-4834 GCA_035572055.1 Thermoleophilaceae bacterium
GCTGATCCTCTACTTCCTCATCGCGGGGCCGAACCGGCACGACACGAACTTCGGCGGCAGCGGTCTCCCCGCGCCCCTCTATTACATGGTCGGGCTCGCCTCGTTCGGGACGATGTCGGCGATGCTCAGCACCGGGGCGCGAATCGCCGGCGAGCGTCAGGTCGGCTGGAATCGCCAGCTCAGGCTCACCCCGCTCAGCCCGCGCGCGTACCTACGCGCGAAGGTGCTCACCGCCTACGCGATGGCTCTGGTCACGCTCTCGCTGCTGTACATCTCAGGGGCCACGCTCGGCGTCAGCCTGCCCGCCCACGACTGGGTGCAGATGACGCTGTTGATCCTCGTCGGGCTCGTGCCGTTCGCCGCGCTCGGCATCCTGATCGGCCACCTCGTCACCGTCGATTCGATCGGGCCGGTGATGGGCGGAACCGTCTCGCTGCTCGCCCTGGTCAGCGGCACCTGGTTCCCGATCAGCGACAGCGGCTTCCTCCACGACGTCGCCCAGAACCTGCCGTCCTATTGGCTCGTGCAGGCCAGCCACGTGGCGCTCGGCGGCGACGCCTGGCCCGCGCGCGGCTGGATCGTCATGGCGGCGTGGACCGTGCTGCTCGCGGCGCTCGCGCGGCGGGCCTACCGGCGCGACACCGCTCGGGTCTAGTCGGCCGGGAACTGCTCCAGGATCCAGGCCGCGTCCAGCGGCCGGCGGCGGTACGAGCGGCCGCGGAGCGTCACGTAGTCGCCCGTGCGCGGGTTGAGGGGCAGCTGCGCCTCCGCCGGATACCACTCGTTGTGATCGGCGATGAGCTGGTTCACGTCGCTGAAGTTCCAGCGCCGCGCGCGGCGGCGCCACTCTCGCGCGAACGCCTCGCGATCATCGCCGTAGTGGTCCTGCAGCTTCCGGTACAGGCGGGCGATCTGGCTGCGCAGCCGCTTGCGCTCGCCCTCGATCTCGCGCAGCCGCTCCATGTGGCGCGGCATGACGCCCGCCTGGAGGTAGGCCTCCACGCCGCGCTTGGTTTGGCGGGCGCGGCGCGACAGCGGCTTGCCCACGCCGCTCTCGTCGATCTTGCTCCTGGCGATGGTCCGCTCGACATGTGTGCGCTCGTCCACGCCCAAGAAGGTAGCTTCGCTAAAGGTCCTCACCCGCATTTCCGAGGTAAGTCCAATGGGTTACGACCTGAGCGAGCAGGACACCCCGGCGGCCGCCGAGCAGGCCCGCCAGGTGGACTACCACTTCCGTCTGCTCGACCGTCTGTTCCTGGTCGGCGCGGTCACCTACTGGCTCGTCGCGGCGATGCTCATCGTGATGAACGTGCCGCTCGTCGTCGGGCTCATCTTCGGGGTGGCGGGCACCGCGGCGTTCCTCGGCCTGCGACGCTACTTCGGCTCGATTCGCCGGCGGCGCCTCGGCGAGTTCATCAACCCGTACACGGGCGAGCTCACCGTCCCCGGCGGCCCGAAGCCGCTTCGCTGGATCGCGCTCTTCCGCCGCTCCTAGCTCCGAGTCAGCAGCCCGGTGACCCCACCGGGCTGGTCCACGAACCGCGGCTCGGCGCCGAGCGCCGCCGCGGCATCGGCGAAGCCCGAGTGGAAGTGGGCGTCGTCGCAGAGGATCACGTCCCCGGGCTCGAGCGCCGCCCAGGCGGTCTCGATCTCCCAGCGCATGTGCCGGTAGGAGTGGTCGGAGTCGTGGATGAAGAGGCGCGGGCCCACGCTGTCCGCGAGCACGCCGGGCAGGAGCCGCCTCGCCGAGCCCCAGTGGTAGCGCCAGCGTCCCTTCAGCTCCTCCGGGACGGCGGAGCCGACCAGCCCGTCATCCAGCATCCGCGGCGGCGGCAGGTCGATCGAGTGGAGCTCGCCGAAGTCGTTCTCAGCCAGCGCGCTGAGCACCGCTGCCGAGGTGATTCCGCGCGCCACGCCGGTCTCGATCACGGTCGCCGGACGGCGCTCCCGCACCAGCGAGTGGGCCAGCTCGGCGAGGCTCCGGTCGGCGTCCATGGCGGGCCAGCCAGGGTCCTCGGGCGCGCCGCCGCGGGCGCCGAGCCACAGCCGCAGGTAGTCGATCAGCAGCCGCGGGTCGCGCCTCGCCACACGGATTGCGAAGCGCAGGCGACGCACACCAAGCCGGAGAGGGGACTCGAACCCCTGACCCACGGTTTACAAAACCGTTGCTCTACCAACTGAGCTACTCCGGCGCGGGAGGCTCAGTCTAGGCCCGCCGGTCAGGCGGTGGCGGTGGCCGCGCGCTCGATGTTGCCGTGCCCATTCGAGGACACCGGAACGAACGGCGGCTCGGCCTCGCGCTGCGCGTTCAGCCGCTGCTCGAGGACGCCGAGCACGACTCCGAACAGCGCGTGACGCCAGGTGGCCTGGGCGAGCGCGCGACGGTTGCCACCCAGCTTGACCAGCTCCTTGGACGCCGGGTGGTGGCGATCGGAGAGCGCAGCAAGCGGCCAGGTGGCGAAGGACTCCGCCAGCGCCGCGCTCACCCCTCGCAGCGGGGCCGGCCCGACCAGGAACGGCCGCACATGCGCGTACACCGCGCCGAAGATCGCCCCGTTCGCCAGATGCAGCGCGAGCCCGACGGCGGGCCACTCGCTCCCGCGGGTGACTGCCTTGCCGAGGATGGCCAGGTCGTCGTAGTCCGAGCCGAACACCCGCTTGTCGAGCGGCTGCTGCGCGGCCCAGATGGCGGCTGCGACGCTGCCGGCGAGAGCGCCGTTGATGCTCCGACTTACGGGCACGGTCCGGAGCCTAACGAGGCGGGCGGCGGTTGTGTAACCAGCCTCGCCCGGGTCGGTACTTCGGTCATGCGTCTGGGTGGGCCCGCTCGAGACCTCGCGATCTACCACGCGCGCACTCGGCGGCGCGGCGTGCAGCCCTTCGTCTACCTGATCGTGCGCGGCGTCCTGCAGCCGTTCCTGCTCGTCTACTTCCGCCTGAGCGGCATGGGGCGCGGCAACGTGCCAAGGCACGGCGGCGTCCTGCTGGCCCCCAACCACCGCAGCTTTCTCGACCCCTTCGTGATCGCCGCCTCCGTACGTCGCCCGATCTACTTCATGGCCAAGCAGGAGATGTTCAGCAGCCGCTTCCGCAGCTGGCTGCTCAACTGCTCCGGGGCGTTCCCGGTCCGCCGCGGCGAGTCCGACGAGGAGGCGATGGAGACCGCGCGAGAGCTGATCCGCAAGGGCAAGATCGTGGTCATGTTCCCCGAGGGCACGCGCCGCAAGACCGGCTCCCTCGGAGAGCCGAAGCGCGGCGTCGGCCGGCTCGCGCTCGAGACGGGCGCGCCGGTCGTGCCCATAGCCGTGATCGGCAGCGAGCATGCGCGCCGCGGCTGGCGGGTGCGCCCGGTGAAGGTGCGCCTCCGCATGGGCCGCCCGCTCACCTTCCCGCGCGTCGACGATCCCTCGCCCCACCTGGCCAGCGAGGTGACCGCCCGGATCTGGCCGTCCGTGGAGCTGATGTGGGAGTGGCTCGGCGGCCTGCCGCCGCTGCGCAAGGCCGCGGTGATCGGAGACGGTGAGGGGGCCGCGTGGCTGACCCATCTGCTGATCGGCGCGGGGCTCGACACGATGCCGTCACGCGACGGCGGCGAGCTCGAGTTCGCCGGTCTCGACCTCGTCTGTTTCGCCGGCGCCCCGCCCCGGCCTGTCGCCGAGCGCAGCGCTGTGGTAATCCTGTCCGAGCAACTCGTGGGGCCGCTCGGCGTCCCCCCATCGCACCACGTGGGCGAGCGTGTGCGAGCAAGGGCGATTGCCACCTTGGGCGGCCCCGCCGATTCGCCCACCCTGACCTGCGACGACCCCGACTTCCGCGCGCAGTTCGAGCAGGTGCTCGCCGCCGTGAAGCGCCCAGCGAGTGGCCGCTTCCGAGAACGCGCGACGGTGGCTTCACGGGGGTAGGCTCCATCATGCGTGACTACCGTGGTCGACAAGGCGGCGCTGGATCGCGACTTCACCGAGCTGTACAAGGCGCACCTTCGCGACGTCTACAGCTACGCGTACTACCGGGTGGGCAACCACCACGACGCGGAGGACCTCACGGAGCAGACCTTCCTTCAGGCGTATCGCCACTTCGAGCGCGCGCAGCGGGAGTCGAAGGGCAGGCCGCTCCGTCCCTGGCTGATCCGCATCGCGCACAACCTCGCGGCGAACTACTACCGCGACCGCTCGCGCCGTCCGCAGACCCAGCTGGACGACGCGGCGATCGTCTCGGAGCCGCACCCCACCGCCGAGCTCGTGGAACAGCGGGAAGAGCTCGAGGAGGTGCTTGCGGGAGTGGCGAATTTGCCCGACGATCGACGAGAGGCGTTGATCATGAGGTTCGCGCTCGACATGGACAACAGGGAGATCGCGCGTGCGCTGGGGCGCTCCGAGGGCGCCACCAAGGTGTTGATTCACCGTGCCATCAGGCAGCTCGACGAGAACCTGAAGGAGGCAGGGACACATGAATGACGTTGAACGCCTGTTGCGATCGGCGCTCGTGCCGATCGAGCCGCCGGAGTCGCTGACCGACAACCTCGAGCGCCGCCTCACCGAGCAGGTGGACGCCGCCGCCGACGAGCTGGCCGACTGGGAGCTGGGCGCGATGAAGGACCCGCGCAACTGGGTCCGCTCGATCGGCGCCGCGGGCGTGCTGGCCGCGGCGGGCGCCTCGCTGGTCGTGGTGCGCGCCCGGCAGCAGCACAAGAAGCAGCGCGGCGCGAGCCGGCTGAAGGCGCTCGAGAAGAGCGCTCATGAGGTGTCCGGAGACATCCGCAAGCGCCTCGGGCGCTGATCCGGAACGCGCGCAGGCGCGTACGGATTGACGTGAACCTCCCGCGCCTGGCAGACGA
>DATNBJ010000252.1:0-2609 GCA_035572055.1 Thermoleophilaceae bacterium
CGCTCGGCGGCGAGCGCCGGGGCGACCTCGCAGAACATCTCCGGCTGGACCTCGGCGAGGTACGGCACGGTGCGGGTCATCCCGCCGGCGGTGTGATGCTCGGTCAGCCGGAAGGTGGTCAGCACGTAGGGGTAGGCGTCGGCGCCCGTGTGCCCGGCGGTCGGGTTGAACGGGCTCAGGCGGTGGTGAAGCTGCTTGCGCGCCGGGTTTGACTGCTGCCCGTACAGGGGGTTGCGGAACGGCGACTCCTGCGGCTCGAAGTGGGTCGGCATCGGCCCGTCCTGCAGCCCCGAGGGGACGAACAGCCACCCGCGGCCGTCGGCCTGCATGATGAACGGGTGGTTGCCGGCGATCGCCTGCTCGGCCCGGGCGCCGTCCGGCGGCACGTAGTCGGGGCGCTTCTCGGCCCCGAAGTCGGGCACGTCGTAGCCAGTCCAGCGGCCCTCCTGCTCGTCCCACCACACGTACTTCTTGCGCTCTGACCACGGCTTGCCGTCGGGGTCCGCGGAGGCCCGGTTGTAGAGGATCCGCCGGTTGGACGGCCATGCCCAGCCCCACTCGGGGGCCACCCAGGTCTGGTCCTGGCCGGGCTTCTTGCGTGCAGGCTGGTTGACGTCATCGGCGTAGCAGCCGCTGTAGATCCAGCAGCCGCACGCCGTCGAGCCGTCGGCCTTGAGCTCGCCGAAGCCCGAAACCGCCCGGCCCTCGGAGTCCCAGCCCGAGATCTCGCGCAGCACGGCGTCGGCGCTGGGGTCCTCGTGCTCGCCCTCGGTCGGGTAGTGCCACTCCAGGTCGAGGATCGGCCGGTCGCGCGGGTCCTCGGAGTCCTGCAGCTTCTCGCGGATTCGCAGGCCGAGGTGGTACATGAACCACAAATCAGAGCGGCAGTCGCCGGGTGGCTCGAGTGCCTTGAAGTGCCACTGTAGGAGCCGCTGGGTGTTGGTGAACGAGCCGTTCTTCTCGACGTGGGCGGCAGCCGGCAGCAGGAACACCTCCGTCGGGATCTCCACGGTCTTCAGTTCGCCGGTCTCGAGCTCGGGGGCATCGTGCCAGAAGCTCGCGCTCTCGATCTCCACCAGGTCGCGGACCACCAGCCACTCCAGGTGGGCCAGCGCGACGCGGTGAAGGCGTGAGTTGGCCGACCCGACGGCGGGGTTCTCCCCGAACAGGAAGAACCCCTTGACCTTGTGCTCGAGCATGTCGAGCGCCGCCTGGTAGGTCGAGTGATCGCCCGAGATCCGCGGCAGGTGGTCGAAGCAGAACTCGTTCTCGGCCATGGCGCGCGCGCCGAAGTACGCCTTCAGCAGACTGACCATGTAGCAATCGAGCCGCCCCCACCAGCCGGTCGGCGACGCGTTCCGCTCCACGAACTCGGCGAGCTTCTGGTGGGCGTGGGCGTGGGGCATCGGGATGTAGCCCGGCAGGATGTTGAACAGGGTCGGGATGTCGGTCGAGCCCTGGATCGAGGCGTGCCCCCGCAGCGCCATGATCCCCCCGCCAGTGCGCCCCATGTTCCCCAACAGCAGCTGGATGATCGCCGCCGTGCGGATGATCTGCACCCCGATCGTGTGCTGCGTCCAGCCGACCGCGTAGCAGAACGCCGAGGTGCGCTCGCGCCCCGAGTTCTCGCACAGCGCGTCGGCCACCGCCAGGAACTGCTCCTCAGTGCAGCCGCAGATCTCGGAGACGTGCTCTGGGGTGTAGCGGCCGTAGTGGCGCTTGAGCAGCTGGAACACGCACCGCGGGTGCTCGAGCGTGGGGTCCTCTTCGGGCGGCTCGCCGTGGTCGAGCGCGGCTCCGTGATGGAGCTGCTCGCCGCGGAGCGCGGTCTCGTCGTCCTGAACCGCGCCGCGGACGCTCATGCCCGCGTATTGCCAGCTCGAGTTGTCGTAGCGGCCGGTCTCCTCGTTCCAGCCGGAGAAGAACCCGTCGAGGTCCTCGGTGTCCCTGAAGCCCTCGTTGATGATCACCGGCGCGTTGGTGTAGTTGACGACGTAGTCGCGGAACTCGCGGCCGTGCCCGAGGATGTAGTTGATGATGCCGCCCAGGAAGGCGATGTCCGAGCCGGCCCGGATCGGCACGTAGCGGCTTGCCATCGCGCTGGTGCGGGTGAACCGCGGGTCGACGTGGATGATCTTCGCGCCGCGCAGCTTGGCCTCCATCACCCACTGGAAGCCGACCGGGTGACACTCGGCCATGTTCGACCCCATGATGATGATGCAGTCGGCGTTCTGGAGGTCCTGCTGGAAGCTGGTGGCGCCGCCGCGCCCGAACGAGGTCCCCAGACTGGGAACCGTCGAGCTGTGTCATATGCGCGCCTGGTTCTCGATCGAGACCGCGCCCATCCCGGTGAAGAACTTCTTCATCAGATAGTTCTCCTCGTTGTCGAGCGTCGCGCCTCCCAGGCTCGCGATCCCCAGCGTCCGGTTGAGCGTGCGTCCCTGCTCGTCTGTGTCCTCCCAGGTCTCCCGCCGCGACTTGATCACACGGTCGGCGATCATGTCCATCGCCTGATCGAGCGGCAGCTCCTCCCACTCGGTCCCATACGGGCGGCGGTACTTGACCTTGTACTCGCGCAGCGGACTTGTCACGTAGTGACGCGTGGCGGC